>JBEKFJ010000146.1:0-7355 GCA_050013355.1 Oryzomonas sp. | reverse complement strand
ACCTCCACATCCCTGCTCACCCCGACCCGCCCGGCCCTGGACCTACTCTACGAGGACGACCAGGTGGCCATCGTCAACAAACCGGCCGGCCTCCCTATGCACCGCACCGCGGAACGGGAAGAAAACCTGGTTGACGAGGGAATGGCCTACATGGCTTGGCGCGGCACCCCGTGCAAGCTGTACCCCGTGAACCGCCTCGACCGGGGGACATCGGGAGTCGTCATCCTGGCAAAGAGCTCCTCGTCAGCTGGCATGTACGGCCGCCAGGTCAAGGAGACCGGCCTGGACAAGCTCTACCTGGCGCTGGTGACGGGGATTCCCGACGAGAGCGGCGTCATTGCGGAGCCGCTGGACGACAAGGAATCCGAGACCCGCTACACGGTCCTGCTGCACGGGGCGGGCAACGCCCTGCTGGCCGTGACGCCCATCAGCGGACGCATGCACCAGATCAGGCGGCACCTGGAGATGATCGGGCATCCGGTTCTGGGGGACAAGCGCTACGGCGCGGGAGAGTTGCCCGAATATGACGGGTTTGCCCTCCATTCGTTCCGCACCATCGTGGTGCGGCCGGAGGCGGGACCGCTGACGGTCTGCGCGCCGCTGCCGGATGGTTTCTGGGGGGTGACGGAGCGGTATCTGGAGCAGACGCCGGAGGCCGTTATTGCGCGGCTGGATGAGTGTTTGGCCGTGGCTTGAGGGGCAACCTCGGGCATATAATCCAATGAAAGGTTGGGGCCAAGAATCCCCCCTTTGACAAAGGGGGGCTAGGGGGGATTTGCCTTGAGTTCTGGCATTGCTCCGTATATCTTTGAACCGAAACTTGCTGGACTCTTCGAATAAAAGCCTGTATATCAATCCTCAGTTAATCGTTGGCAAATCCTTATAACAATATAATATATAGAGTGAAATTGGAGATGTGAGGGGGGCGGGCAGAAATATATTACGTCTATTAGGCGAGTTAATCTCTATGTTGAGCAACAAGAGGAACAGCAAATGAAGATGCCGACCAGGCACAAAATTACACTTATTCTGTGGGCATGCTTGTCTGTGTACTTCACCTTTGTGAGCATCATTGGCCTTTATGTCGCAAGAAACTTTGATACTGACTACGGCTATAGAAAAGATATGATGGAATCGCTGTTCATTTCGTTTGCATTCGGTGTTGCCTCAATCATTGCGTGCTTTGGGTTAAAAAAAAGAAAGCCATGGAGCACAGGCATGATAATGGCTATGTCAGCAATTAATATTATCTATGTGGCCAAATTCTTTTCCAACAACACTTTGAAAAGCTCAGGAAGTTGTTTTGTGTTGCTCCTATTGCTCGTTTCAGTATTTTCAATAGCGGCCATGTGGAAAAGAATAGATGCTCAAAAAGAGGGTAGTGTGGATAAAACGCACACCCCCTAAGACGTTTCTACGAAAGAAGCAAACTATGAAAAAATGCCCCTTCTGTGCCGAAGAGATCCAAGACGATGCGTTAAAGTGCAAACATTGCGGCGAGTTTCTCGACCCGTCCGCCCGGCCGCGCTCCGGAGAGGTCGGCACCAAATGGTATTTCCGCAAGGGTTTTATCGTCTTCGCGCTCTTGAGCGTGGGACCTCTGGCCTTGCCGCTCATCTGGTTGCGACCGAACACGTCGCGCAACTGGAAGATCGGGCTCACCATCGTAACCCTTGTGCTCAGTTGGTTCCTGTACCAGGCAACCCTGGAATCCATCAAAACCCTGTCTGAGTATTTCAAGCTGTTTAACGGGCTATAGACCGTGCGGGCCAATGGGAACGAAAGCCGCACGCCCCTGTGCGGCTTTTTCTGTTTTATCGCCAGCCGTTATGTAGTACAAATCACACACCACACACCGGAGGAGGTGCAACCATGAGCGGACAGACCATCTTCATCACCGGGGCATCGGCAGGCTTCGGCGCGGCCTGCGCCCGCATCTTCGCCCAGGCGGCCCGTCAGGATCAAACGATTGTCCGCCTGATCCTGACGGCCCGCCGCATCGATCCCTTGCTGGCCTTGCAGAAGGAACTGGCAGGCACGGCCGAAACCCATATCATCCCGCTGGACGTGCGTGACCGGGAGGCGGTGCAAGGGGCGGTGGACGCGCTGCCGCCGGCCTTCCGCGAGATCGACGTGCTGATCAACAACGCCGGCCTGGCCTTGGGGCTGGAACCGGCCCACCAGGTCAGCCTGGACGACTGGGAAACCATGGTGGATACGAACATCAAGGGGTTGATGTACTGCACCCGCCTGATCCTGCCCGGCATGGTGGCCCGCAACCGGGGGCACGTCGTCAACATCAGCTCCACGGCCAGCTCGTGGCCCTATCCGGGCGGCAATGTGTATGGCGGCACCAAGGCATTTGTAACCCAGTTCTCCCGCAACCTGCGCTGCGACCTTCTGGGGACCAAGGTGCGGGTGACCTGCATCCAGCCCGGCATGGCCGAGACCGAGTTCTCCAAAGTGCGCTTCAAGGGTGACGAAGAAAAGGCGGCCCAGGTCTACGAGGGGTTCGAGGCCCTGACGGCCGTCGACATCGCCGAGACCGTGTACTGGGCCGTCAACCGTCCTCCCCACGTGAACATCAACACCCTGGAGGTCATGTCCATCGACCAGGCCTGGGCACCGTTCGCTATTCACCGTGGGGGGAAGTAGGGGCGTATTGCATACGCCCTGGTATTGCATCCGCCCCCATCCGCCCCGGATTGGGCGAACAGATTCGCATATTCAACCGCAGTAATGAAAAGGATAGAACATGGCAAAGGAATTATACGTAGGGCACCTGTCGGAAGAGGTGACGGAAGAGGAACTGCGTAAGCTGTTCTCGGTGATGGGGATGGTGACCTCCGTACATCTCATCATCGACCCCGAGACCAGGGAGTTCAAGCGTTGCGCGTATGTACGCATGGCGGCGGATGTAGACCCCAGGGATGTGGTCGAGACTCTGGACGGCGCGTACCTGGTGGACCGGGTCATCACGGTCAGCATCGCCCGTCCGCAGAGCGAACTCAAATCGGGTAAACCGGGCAACGCCAGAAGGCCGGGACCCGGTAGCCGGCCAAAAACCGGGACCGGAGCAAAGTTCGGCGCGAGACCCAAACCTGGTGCGGGAGCAAAGCCGGGTGCTGAAACAAGGTCTGGTACTGGAGCGAGACCTGGTTCAGAAGCAAAGTCCGGAGCTGAAGCAAGGTCTGGTGCCGGAGCGAGACCCAGTAGTGCTGAAGCAAGGTCTGGTGCAGGGATAAGGTCTGACGCAGGAACGAGGTCCAGTGCCGGAGCAAGGCCGGCTGCGGAAGCGAGGTCCGGTGCGGGTACAAAGACCGGTTCGCGGGCAAGGGCTATTGCGGAATCAAGACTTGGCGCTGTATCAAGGTCCGGGGCCGAAGCGCGGTCTGGTAAGGGACCAAGAGCCGGCGCTGGAACGAGGTCTGATGCCGGGGCAAGGCCCAGCGCTGGGTCAAGGCCGGCAAGCGGTGACCGTAGCGGCAGGCCATCCCGTCCGGGCGGCGAAAGGAAAGGTCCGCGCAAGGGGCGTTAACGATATCCTGGAAAGACAGGACGTTATCAGCCACAGAGCCACAGAGGCACTGAGAAAAAAACACTCAGAGGAAGGAAAAATCTTTGTACTCAGGTAGGTCAGAGAACCTGGATTATTATCTAGTTTCAATCCGGAAAGGGTTCTTTTCCGCCCATGCAGCGTCAATCTTCCGGCTTGCTTGTGCGGCGTACCGATGTACGCCTCCGCGCAATCCCTTGATTTCCTGGCCTGGACGAAAAATCCCTCCTTTCCGAATCGGAAACTGCTCCTTTCTCATCCGGAGTTTCCGGATGGAAACTATCTAATAAGTTACCCTCTTGATGTTCTGTTTCCCCTGACCAGGGTTTTGATCTTCCTCCGTGTCTCTGTGGCTCTGTGGCAAATATCGATTGAATGTCAGATTCTGATCTAGGGCACCAGCACCCCGGCGCCCCTGATCCTCCCTTCCCGCAGGGCCGTCAGCGCCTCGTTGGCCCGTTCCAGGGAGAATATCTCCACCTCGGTCCGCACCGGCACCTGGGGTGCCAGCTTCAGAAACTCCTCCCCGTCTTGGCGGGTCAGGTTGGCCACCGACACAATGCTCCGCTCACCCCACAGGATGTCGTAGGGAAAGGCCGGTATGTCGCTCATGTGGATGCCGCCGCAGACCACGATCCCCCCCTTGGCCACCGCCTTGAGCGCCGCCGGCACCAGTTCGCCGGCCGGGGCGAAGATGATGGCCCCGTCCAGGGGCCGTGGCGGCGGCTCAAAGGAACCGCCCGACCAACAGGCCCCCATCTCCCGCGCAAACGCCTGTCCTGCCGTGTCACCCTGGCGGGTGAAGGCGTAGACCTCACGTCCCTGCCAGGTCGCTACTTGGGTCACGATGTGGGCCGCGGCCCCGAAGCCGTAGATGCCGAGCCGTTTCCCCTCCCCGGCCATGCGCAGCGAACGAAAGCCGATCAGCCCGGCGCAGAGGAGCGGTGCGGCCTGGGTGTCGGAGTAGCCTTCCGGCAGGGGGAAGCAGAAACGGCTGTCGGCGGTGCAGTAGTCGGCAAAGCCGCCGTTCTTCTGGTAGCCGGTGAACAGCGCCCGGTCGCAGAGGTTTTCCCGCCCCGACCGGCAAAAGTCGCATTCCCCGCAGGTGCCCCCTAGCCAGGGCACCCCGACCCGGTCGCCGGACCGGAATCCGGCCATCCCACGGCCAAGTTCCTGCACGACCCCCACGATCTGGTGTCCCGGCACCAGCGGCAGTTTCGGCTCGGTCAGTTCCCCATCCACCACATGCAGGTCTGTCCGGCAGATGCCGCACGCCGTGACCTTCAACAGCAACTCCCCAGCGGACGGTTGGGGAATGGGTATCTCCCTCAGTTCCAGCGCAGTTCCCGGACGCTCCATGACCATTGCGCGCATCGTTTTCTCCTAGTAAGGATTTGAAGACAGCTTCGCCATTTGAGTACGGAAAGAGGCCGTACAGTATCTGCACCGAACGGCCTCTTTTTTATGCCGTATAGTGTGATGATCAGGCCCCCTGGGACCGGAATCACTCGGATCTATTGCCGCCACCACTCTCCTCGCTGATCCATTTCAATTGTTCATTGAGTGTCTTCAACTCCTGCTCAGTGTACACATCCGTCCCCTTGGCGATCTCTTTCTGCAGCCTATCGATCCTCTGATCGACCGAGTCGCCCTTATAGGAATCAGGACAGTTCATGGCAACGAGCAAGCATTCATCCTTTTGCCCCTGCTGCATCGTTTGCGATTGCTGATCCGTGTCCGTCCCCGTATAATCATCCCCAAGGACCGGCGCGACCGAGAACAACATGGCTGCCGCCAGCACTGAGATCACTCCACTTGTTCTTATCATGGCAAACCTCCATCCTATATAAATCTGTTTCATCTGGGTATATGATAGCCAATTAAATGGCCGATGTAAATGATTACAATAATCAATATCAAATTCATGGATTGTATGATGCCGGCGCAGGAGGGGAGGGGCTCGAAAGTGAAAAAATTATTGGCTCTTGGATATGGGCCGTTCGATAAAAATTGACTACATACAGCTTCTCGGGAAATAATGACTTTAATGCAGCGCTGCGTCATTCCAGAGCTGTCGGCAGCCAGCGTAACGTGAAGTACAGGACGAACGCCCATGGCGATTAATCTGTTCATACCGGTCCAAATCTTTCTGTCAGGCATCAGTGCCTACACGGCGATCCAGCATTGCGCCCTTGCGCAGCACCGGCCGCAACGCCGCCTCCATTTCCTGTTCGCCGCCATCTCTTTCCTGATGGCGCTGTTCGCCCTGTCCAGCATCCGGACCTTCCAGCAAACGGCCGTGGTCCCCAACTTTGAAGCGCTCCGCCTGAATCTGGGCATATATACCGTATATATTGCACTGTGGCCCTGGTTTATCGCCGAGTATACCGGGGTGCGGCCCAGGTGGGTGCTGGCCGGGATCACGGGTGTGTGCGCCGTACTCCTCCTGGCCAACCTGACCCAGCCCTATACCCACACGTTTTCGGTGTTCCGCGGGGTCGAGCAGGTCGTGCTGCCGTGGGGGGAAACCCTTTACCGTTCGCAGGGCTTCAGGGGCAAATGGAAGCCGGTTGCGTTGACGGTCATCTTCCTTACGTACGGCTTTGGGTTTTACGCCCTGGTCGTCCGCTTCCGCCGGGACCGCAGACGCACGGCACTGTTCATGATGCTTGCCGTCGGGCTCTCCGTGGCTGGTGCTGCGGTGGGCATTCTGTTCCGGCTGGGGATAGGTCACATCCCCCCCCTGGGGCCGATCGCCTATCTCGGCATGATCGTCGTCATGGGTCAGACGCTGAACTACGAGATCCTGGAAAGCCGCAGGCATATGCAGACCATGCTGGATCATGTGCCGGCGCAGATCTTCATGAAGGATACCATGGGACGGTATGTGATGGTCAACCGCCTCTTCGAAGAGATGTTTCGCGTCTCCAACGCCACGGTGTACGGCAAGACCGATTACGATATCTTCCCCAGGGAACAGGCTGAGGCATCCCGTGCCGCCGATCAGGAGTCGCTCTCCCGGCACCGATCCCTGGAATATGAGGAAATTGCCGCCTCGGGCGGGCAGACCCGCACCTATTGGGCTACCAAGGTCCCGCTGTTTTATTCCGACGGCACACCCTTTGCCATATGCGGTATTGCCACGGACATCACCGAGCGCAAGCATCAGGAGGAAGAGCTGAAACTGGCCAAGGAGCAGGCCGAGGCCGCCAACCTGGCCAAGAGCGAGTTTCTGGCCAACATGAGCCATGAGATCAGGACCCCCATGAACGGCATCATGGGCATGGCCAGTCTGCTGCGGTTGACGGAGTTGAGTGACGAGCAGCAGGAGTACCTGGATTGTATCCAGCTCTCCTCGAATAACCTCCTGGCGCTCATCAACGACATCCTTGACCTTTCCAAGGTCGAGGCCGGGAAGATCGTGCTGGAGATGGCGCCCTTCAGCCTGAGGGATTGCATCGACGATGCCGTCAGGGTCCATATTTCGAACATACACGCCAAGGGGCTGGCGTTGAAGACCGATATCCCCGCCCAAGTGCCCGACATCCTGACCGGGGACCAACTGCGGCTGAAACAGATCATGGTCAACCTGATCGGCAATGCCGTCAAGTTCACGGAAAAGGGCGGGATCAGCGTCTCCGCCGCCCTGCTGGAGGCCCACGGCAACACGGCCCTCATCCGGATCAGCGTGGCGGATACCGGCATCGGCATCGACGAAGCCGCCATCGACACGATCTTCGCCCCCTTCGGCCAGGCGGACTCATCCACCACCCGCAGGTACGGCGGCACCGGGCTCGGT
>JBEKFJ010000145.1:0-7474 GCA_050013355.1 Oryzomonas sp. | reverse complement strand
CCTTCAGGGACGCAGGCGCGCAACTGGTACGGCAAAGAATTTGGTGAAACGATCACGAGGTGTTGACACAGGTGGCCAGAGCCGGATGGACAATCCTCCCCTCCCGGACGTTCACCGCTGTTGCCAAGGCTGGCAGCTTGGCAACAGCCCGCTTAACCCCGTGTTCGGCAAGCATCATCACGTAGGGGAGTGTGGCATTGGTCAGGGCCAGGGTGGAGGTTTGCGGGTAGGCCCCAGGCATGTTGGCGACAGCATAGTGGACAATGCCGTCTACAAGGTAGAAGGGATTGTCATGTGTCGTGGGACGGGTCGTCTCGACGCAGCCGCCCTGGTCCACCGCAACGTCGACGATCACCGCCCCCTTCTTCATCTCGCCCACCATCTCCCCCGTTATGAGTAACGGAGTCCTGCCGCCCGGCGTCAAGACCGCGCCGATGACCACATCTGCATCCCTTATCTCGGTGCTGATGGTTTCTCTCATCAGCGACCCGGTTCGCACCCGGCCGCCTGTCAACTCGTCGATCCGCCGCAGCCGATCGATCCCGCGATTTAGCACGACGGTCTCCATGCCGATGCCAGTCGCAACACGAGCTGCATGGGAACCAACCGTACCAGCCCCCAGAATGAGCGCCTTGGCAGGTCGTACCCCAACCGCACCCGTCGGAAGCAGGCCGACCCCTCCCACGCACCTTTGCAACAACCAAGCCGCCACCAGGGGAGCCATCCGGCCTGCCACCTCGCTCATGGGGGCCAATAGGGGGAGGTCGCCGTTGAGTTCAAGGGTTTCATAGGCCAGGGCGGTAATCCTCCTCTCCACGAGAAACATAGTCAATTTGCGATTGGGTCCAGGTGAAGGTAGGCAAAGAGGGTCTGTCCTTCCCGGAATAGATCAAATTCCTCCGGTAGTGGTTCCTTAACCTTGACAATCAGTTCGCCCAGCCGGAACAGCTCTTTGTGAGCAACAATCGTGGCGTCGCTCTGCCGGTAGTGATCGTCATAGAAGCCGCTCCCGCTCCCCGCGCCACTCTCCACAAGCACCTTGTGACCTGCCTTTGTTAGTTCCGCGGCGCCGGCCGGTGTAATGGCCACCCGGTACTCTTCTCTCTTGATCTCTTTGGGAACGGCTAATATCATGGCATCCTCCATTCTCTGCCGTTCGCCCCGCCCTGGGCGGAGCATTGTCTAAGAGTAACTTAGAGATAAGTTACTCAGACGAGTTTGCCCCTGCCACTAAGATCACCTCAGCGCTCGCACTATGACGTCTTATGTTACCAGACGCACAAAATCCTCGTAGGGACCAAACCCCGCCAATCTTTTCCCTCCATACAGATGGGTCGGAACAGCGCTTATGCGCATCTTCTGGGCTCGTAGCCAGTCGGCATCGACCGGGTCTGTAAAGCTTCTTGTCACAAGGACGCTTCGCGCTTCTTCAACCGGAAGCCCGACGGAACCGGTTATTTTCGCTAATTCGTCAATTAGAGCAATGTCCCTGCCATCCACAAAATAGGCACCATAGACCGCCTGGCGAAATGCCGTGCCCACACCCAGTGATTCGGCCCATTTTCCCAGTTCCTGGGCACGTCGGCTATTGTAGGTTCGGGTACGTTTCGCCAGCGGAAGACCCTCAGCCCTGGCGATGGCGGCCAACCTCGTTTGCATGGCTTCGATATCTGCTTCACGCCCTGCAAAGAGCTCGGAGAGTTCCAACCCTTCCTCTGGTGTATCCGGGTGAAGGGGAAATACCGTCCATTTCACTTCAACGCCGTATTCCTTTTGCAAACGGTCGGTGCGCACGGTACCGAGGTAACACCAAGGTCAGATGTAGTCAAAAAAAACCTCTAAAACGTGTGAACTATTCATAGCATGCCTACCTGTACGAGCGGACTGTCATCCAAGATAATTTTACCCCAAATTTTCCAGGATGTGCCGCTAAAAGGGAAAAACTTAGGAGAGTGATCCATTCCGGGGGGTTGGAGCTTCTAGGCGGCTTCCTTTGACATGGATTGCTCCTCCGATTTCATTCCGGGGAATCACCGGCAGAAGGTCTCCCTCAGCTCTTCGTTCAGAACCTGCACTAAGAGCAATTCTGTATAGTAATATTGCTGAGATAAAAAACATTTTTATTGGCTACGGACTGACGTGATTCGCATTCTCGATCCCTTGCGTGCAAAAATGTTTACCAGGTGTTTTCTATTGTCTTATGCGTAAAAAGAATGCAAAATCTAAAATTAACTTAATACGTTATGAGTGAACGATGTATTATTGATTTGGTGGAGGATTCTATGAAACGCTATAATCCTATTTTTGCTAGTGTGTTATTTGTCCGTATCGCCATACTATTGGCAATGCCCAAACATTGTTTTAAATGCTAATTTAAGTGTTTGCAGCAAACCTCCCTCTGAAATATTATGCTGGCTCTTGTTTTTGCATGATCTAATGAAGGGAGGCTGCACTTGATTGCTTCGAGATGCCAGTTAGTTTTGTCCTGAATCCGCAGGTTGGGGCTGGCGACGGAAATTTAGGCGGTTCCGGCTTACAACCCCTAGTAAAAATTATTTCGGAAGCATATAAAGGGATGATATTACAAAAAGGGGGAAAGTTATGGTTCTGAGATTCGTATTTTTGATTAGTGTGGGTTTACTGCTTGCTGCTGGAATTGCTATGGCACAGGACGACAAATTAGATAAAGCGGCAGTTACCAGTGCAGAGGAGTGGCTCGCAGTAGTGGACAATGGAAACTATGCAGATAGTTGGGAGAAAGCTGCCACATTCTCTAAAAAATCAGTGACGAAGGAACAATGGGTAAAGTCTCTGCAATCTTTCAGAAAACCTTTGGGACGCCTTGTCTCCAGAAAGTTACAGTCCACAACACTCAGGAAGTCTTTGCAAGGAACTCCAGATGGTAAGTATGTGGTTATTACGTTTAAAACTGTATTCGATAAAAAGAAGTTTGTCATTGAGACGGTGTCGCCCGTGCTCGATACAGACGGCAAGTGGCACGTGACAGGATACTACATAAAGTAAGCTTCATTTTCGCTAACAATGGACACCGAAACAGGGCCTGCAGCCTGAACTGTGCCGTAGAGCAAATGAAAAGTACCCGAAAAAGCAGGTCAAGTCGTTAATGGTGGCCGATTACGCGACGAGGTAACTGGTTGAGCAGGATGATATTGTTCAAGACTGGGCAAATGAATTGATGCTTGATAAACAACAATTCACAATGGCGCGCTCGGCCCGCGAGATCGCATGAGTTAGACATTCAAGTCGAGATGCCGAACCTAGGAAGTATCACTTTCTGCAGAAGTACCCAGATAACGAAAATCACGAGAACAGCGAATATGTCTTTCATATGATTACCCCGTTGTCTGCCAGGTGTTCAACCAACATCTTTACTATCGGATCAATCACCGAATAATGCATCTCGACCCCAAACCGCTTTCCCTCGATGATGCCACCGTCTTTCAACCTTGCCAAATGCTGGGAGATAATGGCCTGCGGCATGTCAAGGCATCCCCAGATGTCCTTTACGCATTTTGGCTCTCTGATCAGGCCGGCGATAATCTTTAACCGCACGGGATGACCAATCAGTTTCAAGGTGTGCGCTGTTGAATCAAAAGTATCCATATCGCCTCCCGTTCCCGCTTTCCTATTTGTTCACAGCTCATTTGCCGCATGATTCCTTGGGAAAGCGCGGCACACCCAATTTCTCCAGGATCGTGAACATCGGGCAGAACTGGGTAAAACCGGATTGGAACAGATTAAGCCCGACAAAGCCGGTAAACCAGAGCCAGTAGGGCGAATGGAAGTGGGCGAGTAACAGAGATATCGTGACAAATGACCCGGCCACGATGCGGACAATACGTTCGATGTAGAATTCTTCTTTCATGGTGTACTCCTTTCTATTTTCTGCCAAGCATTTCAGCTATTTTGCCCGCGACTTCGCCCGTCAATACCGGACAGGCTCCCTTGTGGGTCTGGCGGATAGTCTTGCAGCAGGTGACCCCGTATTTTTCCTTAAACCAGGTGTGCAATTCTTTTGTCAGATGCGAGGTACTCTTCTTGTCTGCCAGTACCGCCCCCAACGCTACGGTGCCGCCGGACACCGCTCCACATAAGCAGCCGGAACTGGAACCGCCGCCAAAACCGGAAACGGCTCTGACCACCGACTCCGGCACTTCGGGGGCAAAGTGTTTTCTGACGGCCTCCATGACCGCTTCGGCACAGTGATGGGTACCGGAACGGTAGAGCGCTTCCGCTTCCAGTTGACACTGCTCAGCCACTTCCATTCCTTTCCCTGATGGTATTGCCTTTTTCGACCAGAACATCAAACAACCTCCTTTGTTTCACCTATATGATGCCGCTCTTTCCACGACTGCACCAGATAGTACAGTATCGGAATAGTTACCCGAGAAAGGGTCGTCGAGGCGATCTCGCCGAACATCATGGCCAGGGCCAACCCTTGGAAGATTGGATCGAAAACGATCACGAAACTCCCCACCACCACCGCAGCGGCGGTCAGCAGCATGGGACGGAAACGTACCGCTCCGGCCTCGATGATGGCTTTGTCCAGGGGCATCCCCTCACGGCGTTTCATTTCGGCAAAGTCGATCAAAATGATCGAATTACGTACGATGATACCGGCCAAGGCGATAAACCCGATCATGGACGTAGCGGTAAAAAATGCCCCGAATATGGCATGCCCCGGCAAGATGCCGATGAGGGTCAGCGGGATCGGAGCCATGATCACAAGCGGCGTGGTAAAGTCGCGGAACCAGGCCACCACAAGGATGTAGATCAGCACCATCACCGCCCCGAAAGCCATGCCCAGATCACGGAAAACCTCATAGGTGATATGCCACTCTCCGTCCCACTTCATGCCCATGTGCTCTTCGGACCAGGGCTGTTTGGATGCCAGTATCTCAATCTTTTGACCGTCAGGTGTTGGCAAGGATGCAATCTCTTTCTGCATCTTGAGGATGGCGTAGACCGGTGCCTCGATCTGGCCGGCCACATCACCGATCACGTAGATCACATTCTTCAGGTTCTTGCGGTAGAGTGTCTTATCCTCGCTGCCGCTGGTAGTCCGCACCAACTGGGAAAGAGGCACGGAGCCGCGTGATCCCGGAACGTTGACTGACGCCAGGTCAGCTATGGAACTGCGGCTTGCGGTTGGCAGACGCAGGTTTATAAAGACAGGCTCCTTCTCCTTTGGCAGATGGAGTAGCCCGACGTTCCGCCCCCCCAGCGCCATAGCCATGGTACTGGTTACATCCTCCACGGAAATTCCGGACAATGCCGCCTTCTCACGATCCACGGTGAAACTCAGTTTATGCTGGTCGTCCTCGCGGTACATGTCCACATCCACCACGCCGGCCGTCTTCTGCATGATCGCTTTGACCTTGGCGGCAATACCGGCGCGATCGGCATCATTTGGTCCATAGACCTCAGCTACCAGGGTGTCCAGTACCGGCGGGCCGGGCGGGATCTCGGCCACCTTGACCCGTGCGCCGTATCTGTCGGCCACGGCCTTAACCAGCGGCCGGATACGCTTGGCCGTGTCATGGGACTGGTCCTTCCTTTCGTCCTTGGGCAGCAGGTTGACCTGGATGTCGGCCTGGTTGCTTCCCTTGCGCAGGTAGTAATGCCTGACCAGGCCGTTGAAGTTAAAGGGCGCGCTGGTACCCACATACATCTGGAAATCGGTCACCTCCGGCATCGTCCGCAGTGCATCACCCATCTCCCTGGTGATTCGGGCGGTCTGCTCCAGCGGCGTTCCGTCAGGGGCATCGATGATGAGCTGCAGTTCGTTTTTATTGTCGAAAGGCAGCATCTTGACCGTCACAGCCTTGAAGTAGATCAGCGAGCATGAGGCAAGCAGCAGAACGACCACTGCCGTCAGGAAGCTGTAGCGCAATGGCTTTTCATGGATCAGCCTACCCATCCAGTGACGGTAGAAGCGGGTCAGCCGGGAATCGTTCAGATCCTTCTCCGTTGCCCCGGCATGATGGGTCCCCCGCATGAAGCGATACGCGAAGTAGGGGGTGACGCTGAAGGCGATGAACATGGAGATCAACATGGCCATGCTGGCACCTACCGGGATCGGACGCATGTAGGGGCCCATCAGGCCGCCGACGAAGCCCATGGGGAGGATCGAGGCGATGACGGCGAAAGTGGCCAGTATCGTCGGATTTCCGATCTCGTCCACCGCCCTGATGGCCGCCTCAAGCGGTTCCATGATGGTGGTAGTGAAGTAGCGGTGGATGTTCTCCACCACGACAATGGCATCATCCACCAGGATGCCGATGGAAAAGATCAGGGCAAAGAGGGTGATGCGGTTAAGGGTATAGCCGATCAGATAGAAGACCAGCATGGTCAGAGCCAGGGTGACCGGAATAGCAATGGCCGCAACCGCCCCGGCGCGCCATCCCATGAAGAGGGAGATGAGGATCGTGACCGATAGGGCAGCCAGGAACATGTGGAACAGCAGCTCGTTGTTTTTCTCCCTGGCGGTCTCACCATAGTTGCGGGTCACGGTCACATGGACATCGGCCGGTATCACTTTCCCTTTAAGTGATTCCACCTTGGCCAGCAAATCATCAGCCACCCAGGTGGCGTTGGCGCCTTTTCTTTTTGCCACTGAAATGGTTACTGCGGCGTAATCCAGCTTTGGATTTCCGATCAGCTTCTTCTGCGCCGCTCCCTGCCCCAGCCCCATGAAAACATAATCCCGCGGTTCGTTAAGGGCATCCTCCACCCGGGCCACGTCGGACAGGTAGACCGGCTTGTCGTTGCCAACCCCTACCACCACGTGCTTGACAGCCTCTGCATTCTCCAGGAATCCGCCGGTGTCCACCAGGGTATCCCTGTTGTCGCCACTGAAGGAGCCCGATGCAAGCATAGTATCGTTTTTCTGCAAGGCACCTGCTACCTGAAGGGGTGATAATCCGTATTCAGCCATGCGGGGTGCATCCAGAGACACCCGTACCTGGCGGGAAAGCCCCCCCTTTATCTCCACCTCAGCGCTGTTCTCGCTCTTCTTCAGCTTGTCGGCAACTTCCATGGCCAGCATACGCAGGGTGCCGTAATCATATCGCTCAGACCAGAGGGTCAGGGCCAGGATTGGGACATCATCGATGGATTTGGGTGAAACCAGCGGTTCACCGGCACCGGGGGGAAGGAGGGCACGGCTGCTCATGACATTGTTGTAGAGTTTGACCAGCGACTCCTCCATCGGTTGCCCCACCAGGAAGCGGACGGTGATGATGCCTATGCCGGGGCGGCTCATGGAGTAGAGATACTCAACCCCCTTGATCTGCCACAACATCGCTTCAAGGGGTTTGACTACCCGCTCCTGTACTTCGGCGGGCGATGATCCGGGCATCGGCAGATACACATCCACCAACGGTACCGATATCTGCGGTTCTTCCTCGCGGGGGGTCATTATGACCGCGAACAGCCCCAACATCAGCGCCGC
>JBEKFJ010000144.1:0-7488 GCA_050013355.1 Oryzomonas sp. | reverse complement strand
TTTTTCACCTTATCAAGTTTTTCCCTGGCCGCTTCCTCCAGGAACTGGCTCAATCCCCGTTGCCCGTACAGAGCCTTTATATCGTCCACGATCGGAGTTGGTAACGTGATATTCAATCGCGTGTTCGGCATGACGGCAATCACCATTGTATATGTGTCGTGTGTTGTTTGTACGTCTCATAATTGTATTGACGTGTGAATATTTATACCATATATTTTCGACAGGTGTTATAATTTTTTGTAACGTGTATCAATTTTATGCCTCCCCCACATCCATGTACTACAGGCGACATGAGGTGGGGTGTAGGTGTGAGGTATTAGTGTTTTTTCCCGCTGATCCGACGAAATACCTTCTGGCAGCAGCTATACATTCGTGGATGACAATTGTCATAGCCGTGAATTTAGAACGAATCAGGAAGATTTTTTAATCCATATAAATCCGTCCAATCCGCGTTCTTTTGCAGTTAGATTTTGTTCATAAAGTGTAAAGTCGTAAGAGACAAAGTTCGCCCCAAGGTACACCCTAGGAGGCCCTTGCGATGCCACCGCTTGACCTGGCCGGTTCTTCTGTTCTGCTGCTGCTGTTTACGGCGGCCCTGAGCCCATTACTGTCCCGCTGGGAACGGATCCTGATCCCGCTTGCCTTCTCCCTGGCCACCCTGGCCTCGTTCACGTCTGTCCTGGCTGGTTTTCTGACACTGTTGCATGGGATAAATGCAGCTGCCACAATTGCGCTTGGACTACCAGGACTCCCCTTCAACCTCCGGCTCGATCCCCTTGCCGGTTTTTTTCTGGTTGTCATCGGCCTCCTCTCCACCTTTGTATCCATCTACTCCATCGGTTATGTGCGCGGTTATCTCGGCCATCGGCCGGTTACCCCGCTGGTGTTGTTCTACCTGCTATTCCTGGCTGGCATGCTGATGGTGGTACTGGCTGACGACGCCTATTTTTTCCTCCTTTCCTGGGAATTGATGGCGGCTGCCTCCTATTTCCTGGTCATGTTTGAGGACGAACGGGCGGAGAACAGGCGGGCCGCCTATCTCTACCTGCTGGTGGCGCATGTCGGGGCCATTGCCATACTGCTCTCCTTCGGGGTCATGGCCGGTCTGGCCTCAGGCTTCGACCGCTTTGACGGCTACACCTTCAACGCCATGCGCAGCGCCCGGCTCTCGCCCGAATGGGCTGCTGCCGCTTTTTTCCTGGCCTTCTTCGGATTCAGCGCCAAGGCCGGCGTGATCCCGCTCCACGTCTGGCTGCCTGAGGCGCATCCGGTGGCTCCCTCCAATGTTTCGGCCCTGATGAGCGGCGTGATGCTGAAGACCTCCATCTACGGCATGGTGCGAGTTGCCTTTGACCTGATCAGGGTCTTCCCCTGGTGGTGGGGCGGGTTTGTACTCGTCTTCGGCCTGCTCTCCGCGGTGCTGGGGGTGCTCTACGCCCTGATGCAGCACGATCTCAAGCGGCTCCTGGCCTACCATTCGGTGGAAAATATCGGTATCATACTGATCGGCCTCGGCCTGGCAATGATCTTCACCTCCTTCCATTTCCCGGCCCTGGCGGCCCTGGCCCTGGTTGCGGCGCTCTACCACACCCTAAATCATGCCCTCTTCAAGGGGCTGCTCTTCATGGGGGCCGGCGCCGTCATCCATGCCACCCATGAGCGCAATATAGAGGAGATGGGCGGACTGATCCACTTGCTCCCATGGACATCCGCCCTGTTTCTTGTCGGCTGCGTTTCCATCTCCGGACTGCCCCCCTTCAACGGTTTTGTCTCGGAATGGCTCACCTTCCAGGCCTTTCTGCTCTCACCGGAGCTTCCCCACCCCCTGCTCAAACTGCTGGTGCCCTTGGGGGCTGCACTGCTGGCCCTGACCGGCGCCTTGGCGGCGGCCTGTTTCGTCAAGGCTTTCGGAGTGACCTTCCTGGGTGCCTGGCGCGGGCATGGCAAGGCCACGCGTATCCATGAGGTAGGATTGTCGATGCGGCTCGGAATGGCCCTGGCCGCCGCATCATGCCTTGCCCTGGGGGTGTTGCCGACCTATGTCATCGCCTGGATGGACATTATTCCTGAACGGCTCTTTGGCGGGCAGATCGCCTCCTCGGCCGGGAAATTCGGCTGGATGTGGCTGACCCCCTATTCCCACGAACGGGCCTCCTATTCCGGTCCGGTGGTCTTCTGCGGCATCCTGGCGGTAGTGGCTGTCGCCTATCTCCTATTGCATGTCCGTGGAGCCGCCATACGGCGGGCGCCGCTCTGGGACTGCGGCTTTGAGCGGATCACGCCGCGGATGCAATACACGGCCAACGCGTTTGCAATGCCGATCCGGCGGATATTCGGCTTCCTCTTTGCAATCCGCGAGCAGGTCAAAATTTTGAGTCCCCTGAATCACGCGGTCACTGCGGAGCGCTTCCATTACCGGCTGCGCATCCGCGACCGTTTCTGGAACTGGCTCTATACCCCGCTGGCCGACTCTGCCTTCTGGATCGCCCGTTGGGTGGGGAAACTCCAGCAGGGGCGTATCCAGGTTTACCTGCTCTATTCTTTCGTAACCCTGATCGTGCTTTTGGCGTTTTTGGGATGACAATGCATCCGCTGGCCATAGAGCTCTTGCAACTCCTCATGCTGTTGGGCCTGGCCCCGGCCTTTGCCGGCTGGGTCAAGGTGGTCAAGTGCCGTCTGCAGGGACGCACCTCGCCAGGAATCTTGCAGCCTTACCGCGACATAGGGAGGCTGTTCGTCAAGGACGTGGTGCTGGCAGAGAACGCCTCCTGGATCTTCCGCTTCACCCCTTACCTGGCCTTCGGGGTCACCGTACTGGCAGGTGGGATCATCCCGCTGATCTCGGTCGATCTGCCGCTCGCCGCCACTGCCGACATCATCGCCCTGGTTATGCTCTTTGCCATTATCCGCTTTTTCACCGCCCTGGCCGGCATGGACATTGGCACCGCCTTTGGCGGCATGGGGGCCAGCCGCGAGATGATGATCTCCTCGCTTGCCGAACCAGCCATGCTGATGGCGGTCTTCACTGTCTCGCTGGCCAGCAGCTCGACCTCGTTAACCCACATGGTCACGGTAATGGCGCATAATCCCTTTATGATCCGACCCTCGCTTGCCTTTGCCTTGATCGCCTTCATCATGATCGCCCTGGCCGAAACCGGCCGCATCCCGGTGGACAACCCGGCCACGCACCTGGAACTGACCATGATCCACGAGGCCATGATCCTGGAGTATTCCGGGCGTTACCTGGCACTGATCGAATGGGCCGGCATGATGAAGCTGATGCTCTTCTTCTCCCTCGGCATTGCCGCATTCTGTCCTTGGGGGATCGCTGCCGGCGGGGACCCGCCAGACCTAGCGCTGGGGGTGGCGGCCTTTATTTTCAAGCTGATGCTCGGCGGGGTGATCATGGTGCTGATCGAGACCGGTCTGGCCAAGATGCGCATCTTCCGTGTTTCCGAGTACCTGGGGAGCGCCTTCCTGCTGGCCACGCTCGGCATGATCGCCTTCTTCATTTTGGAGTGATGTGATAACCCCATCCCCCTCCTGACCTCCGACTTGAAAGGGGAGGAATGCCGTCAAAATCCCCTCCCCTTCAGGGGTAGGGTTAGGGTGGGGGCGGGGTAAAGATGTCTCTGCCTGAATAGAGGTAACCTGATGTCCAACGCCTTGGTGGTACAACTTAACATGCTCCTGGCAGCCCTGATCCTGCTCACCTCCTTTGCCCTCCTGGTGCAGCGCAGGATATTTGCCATCCTGCATATTTTCGCCTGGCAAGGGTTCTTCCTCGGCCTCAGTACCGCCATCATCGGTTACGCCACCGGAGTGCATCATCTCTACGTCTCGTCGCTGCTGACCCTGGGGATGAAGGTGGTTTTGTTGCCGTACATTCTCTATAAACTGATTTACAAACTGAAGATCCACCGCGAGATCGAGTCGATGATCAACACCCCCGCGACCATGATGGTCGGCATCGCCCTGGTTATCTTCAGTTATCATCTGACCGCGCCAATCCGCCAGCTCTCGAGCCTGATGACCCGTTCAACCCTGGCGCTGGCGCTGGCCACGGTCATGCTCGGGCTGTTGATGATGGTCACCCGCCGCCATGCGGTCAGCCAGATCATGGGCTTTCTGGCCATGGAAAACGGGCTCTTCTTTGCCGCCACCAGCGCCACCTACGGCATGCCGATGGTGGTCGAGCTGGGAGTGGCGCTCGACCTCCTGATCGCCGCGTTTATCTTCGGCATCTTCTTTTTCCACATCAACACCACCTTCGACAGCCTGGACGTGGAACAGATGGCCAAGCTGAAAGAGACGGACTAGACGATATGACACTGGTGATACTGCTCTGGATATCGATTCTGCTGGCCATTGCCCTGGCCTTTATCGGCGACTGGCGGTACGCGCCCGAGGTCAACATCCTCGGTTCGGCTCTGACCTTCGCCGCCAGCGTGGTGCTGGCGCTGCAGGTCTATCAGGGGGGGGCGTTCAGTGCTGGCGGCAACTTCTTCTTTGTCGATCCCTTCAACGTCTACTTGGTAGTACTGACCACCTTTGTCTCCACAACCACCTCCATCTTCAGCCGCCGCTACATGCGGGTCGAACGCTCCCACGGCCGGGTCGGGCACTGGCGGATGCGCTTCTACCACGCTATGTTCCAGCTCTTCATCTTCGCCATGCTGATGGCGCTTCTGACCAACAACTTCGGCGTGCTCTGGATCTCGATGGAGCTGGCCACCCTGGCTACGGTGCTCTTGGTCTCGCTGTACCGAACTCCTACCGCCATCGAGGCGGCCTGGAAGTACTTCATCCTTTGCGGGGTAGGGATTGCCCAGGCTCTCTTCGGCACTGTGCTACTCTACTTTGCCGCGGAACGGGTGCTTGGCGAGGGGGGCAACGCCCTGCTCTGGACCAACCTGAGCCAGGTCAGCGGGCAATTGGAACCGACAGTGCTGCGACTTGCCTTCGTCTTCCTGATGGTCGGCTACGGCACCAAGGTCGGCCTGGTGCCGATGCACAACTGGTTGCCGGACGCTCACAGTGAAGGCCCCACCCCCATATCTGCAGTTCTCTCCGGACTATTGCTGAATGTCGCCCTCTACGCCCTGGTGCGCTGCAAGTCCCTCGTAGACGGCTCCACCGGGACACATCTGGCGGGAAACATGATGATGGGCTTCGGCCTGCTCTCCCTACTGGTGGCTTCTTTCTCCCTCCTGCGGCAGAAGGACATCAAACGGCTCTTCGCCTACTCCTCCATCGAGCATATGGGCATAGCCACCTTTGCCTTCGGGCTGGGCGGGCCGATCGCCACCTTCGGAGGGATGCTGCACATGCTGGTCCACAGCCTCACCAAGTCGGCGGTATTCTTCAGCGTCGGGCATGCCTCCCAGATGCATGGCACCCAGGAGATGGCACGCATACGAGGTCTGATCCGGGGAAACCCAGCTGTCGGCTGGGGGCTGCTGTTGGGGGTGATGGCCCTGTCAGGGATGCCACCCTTTGGACTCTTTGCCAGCGAGTTCCTGATCCTGACTGCTACCATCAAGGACAGGCCGCTTTTGACGCCATTCCTGCTGATCGGCCTGGCAGTGGCCTTTGCCGCGCTCTTCCGCCGTGTGCAGCCAATGGTGGCGGGTCTCATCCCCCACTGGCAGAAACCGCTCACAGCAGCCAACATCCCGGTCTTCCTGCATATGTCCCTGGTGCTGATGTTGGGGCTCTATCTGCCCGCATTCCTCTCGCACTGGTTCCAGATGGCGGTGGGGTTGTTGAAATGAGTACGCTACGCGAAACTATAACCACGCATTTTGGCATTGACGCCGTTAACTGTGTCGGCCTCTCTCCGGCTGCTGTCCCTGAGTTCCGCATCCAGCGTGAGCGTTTCGAGGAGACATCCAGCATGATGAAGAGGGCCGGGGCGCGGCTGGTGGCTGAGTGGGCGGTTGATGAGACCCTTTTGGGCCGCTCTTTTGCTGTGTATGCCTGCTATGCCGCAGATAATGAATATTTGCTGGTGGCCTGTGATGTCCCGCTTAACGACCCGACCTTCCCCAGCCTGACCAAGAAGTACGTTCCCGCCTTCCGCTTCGAGCGCCAGATCCACAGTTTGATGGGTCTGACACCCAGCGGACATGCCCACTCCGACCTGCGCCCCTGGATCAAGTTCGAGGACTGGCCCCAGGATGCCTGGCCGTTGCGCAAGACCTTCGACGCCTCTCACCGGCTGCCTCGCGTTGCCGGGGAATACCGCTGGGCTCGGGTAAGCGGGGAGGGAGTCTATGAGATCCCCGTCGGGCCGGTGCATGCCGGGATCATCGAACCTGGGCATTTCCGTTTCCAGGCGGTAGGGGAGAACATCCTCAACCTGGAGGAGCGGCTCGGCTACACACACAAGGGTATCGAGAAACGCTTCGAGAGCCTTTCGTGGGCGGATGGGACGCGTCTGGCCGGCCGGGTCTCGGGGGACTCCACGGTGGCCCATGCCCTGGGCTACTGCCGGGCTGTCGAGGGGCTCTGCGGCTGTAAGCCGCCTCCCAGAGCGCACTGGCTGCGGGCCCTGCTCCTGGAGCGGGAGCGGATTGCAAACCACCTGGGAGACATCGCCGCCATCGCCAACGACGCAGCCTTTGCCTTCCTTTTATACCAGTTTGCCCGGCTGAAGGAGACAATCCTGCGGACCAACAAACGGCTCTTCGGGCATCGATACCTGAAGGACCGGATTGTACCGGGAGGAATTGCCGTTGACCTGCCTCTGGAAGGGGCCGATCTGATCCGGGCGGAACTTGATGGGCTTTTGAAGGAATTCGAGCGGCTGCTTACCATTTATGACCTGAGCCCTTCGCTGGAGGACCGCCTGCGCACCACTGGCATCCTGAGCCCCGAACTGGCGCGGGAGTTGGGAACTGTCGGCTTCGTGGCCCGGGCCAGCGGCCAAGCGATCGACTGCCGCATCCAAGCGCCGTTCCTGCCCTATGACCTGATTCCGCCCAGCATGGTGGTGCTCAATTCGTGCGATGTCCATGCTCGTGCCTGGGTGAGGATCGAGGAAATCCGGGACTCGGCCCGCCTGATCAGCGAGTTTCTCCTTCAGATACCCTCGGGCGAACTCAGCGTCCCGCTTTTGCCCCCCGTGTCCGACCGGAGTGGTTTCAGCGTGGTGGAGGGTTGGCGGGGCGAGATCGTCTACTGGGTCCAATCCGGGCGGTCTGGTGAAATCAACCGCTGCATGATCCGCGACCCTTCCAGCGTCAACTGGCTGGGCCTGGAACAGGCGGTGCTGGGGAATATAGTTCCGGACTTCCCGCTCTGCAACAAGAGTTTTAATCAGTCGTATTCCGGTAATGATCTTTAGGAGGCTAGCAACAATAGTATGAACATCTTGCATCTCATCTTCCGGCCATCTTTGACCGCAGCTCAATCACAAAATCCTCGACGTAGCCCTGCTACGCCTGCGGTTTTGTTCAATCGCTACTGCCAAATCCGACCAAAATC
>JBEKFJ010000143.1:0-7628 GCA_050013355.1 Oryzomonas sp. | reverse complement strand
CTCCCCATCTGGCCCGACAGCGTGGAAACCTTCAAAGAGGGGTTATTCGGGGCGTTGACCGTTATCACCACGCCGTTCGTGCTCTTCTTCCTGGTGACGAGGGTCCTGCCGGTCTTCGGGGTGAAGGATTCGCACTGAGCCTCGGTTGCAACGGACCGGCCGGAGGTGCAAAGATGTCGCGTACTGATCAGACCCTTGAGGAGCGGATGGAGGAACTCGCCGCCCGGGTGCAGGCGTTGGAGCTTCGGTTGGGGTATCCGGCGGTATCGCAGGCTGCCGACGCCGCTCCCGGCAGCGCCGCTCGCAAGGTGCCTTCCGGTGCCGCCGTCGCGCACGATGAGAACTACCCCCTCGGCGAGCCGAGCGATGTATCGGAAGAGGTGCTGAACTGGGTCGGCCGCGCATCCCTGTTGTCGAGGGTTTCGACGCTCTGTTTTCTGCTCGTTGTCGCCCTGGTTCTGAGGACCATTACGGACAGCGGACTTGTCAACAAGCTCGTCGGTTCCGCGCTCGGCATGGGGTATGCCGCAAGCCTGATGGTGGTGGGCGCGTACAAATACAGCAGGCAAAGTCCGCTCGCCCCCGTCTTTGCGGCGTGTGGCGCCCTGCTCATGTCATCCGTAGTCGTTGAGACGCACACCCATTTCCAATCCCTGCCCTTGGTGCCGGCTTACCTGACGCTGATCGCAACCGGTGTGGTCATGGCGTATATCAGTAATCGATTCAATGCCTTTACGCCCATCTCATTCGGCGTCCTCGGCATGTGCCTGGCCGGCGCTGCAATCGACTATCCCCGTCCCTTCTTCCCCTACCTCTCGCTGCTGCTCCTGTCGGCAAACCTTATCGGCTACATAGCGGCACAACTGAAACGATGCTCGTGGCTCAGGTGGACGGTCCTCTTGGTCACGGTGGTGATGTTGCAATTATGGGGTGTCAGAATCGGGCTGGCCCTGCGGCGGGGTGAGGCCATAGCGCCCGATCTGGCGCTGAACTGGTATTTTCCCGTTTTGGCAGTCTTTTTTAGTGCGTTTGTTATACTGTCATTCCTGGGCATGGTACGGGGCGGCCCTGTGAAGGTTTCCCGTTTTGATGGTATCCTGCCCACCCTCAATGTCGCTGTAGTCTTTTCCCTTGCCTTGTATATGGTCACTGCCCGGCAGGGAGATGGGCATCTGCTCGGCGCGGTCGGGGTGGCAGCGGCGATCGGGCACTTTGGTGTGGCGTTGTGGTCTGCCCGGCGCGGAACAGCAGGAGCCCCCGGCACGAACTCGTTTGCTTTTGCCGGCGCGGCGTTGCTAGCACTGGCTCTGCCGCAAGCCACCGGTTCGTTCCTGTTGACGCTCCCGGTGATCTCACTTGTTGCCATCGTGATGGCGTTCATGTCACGTGTGTGGGAGAACGGCGGTCTCAGGGCAATAACCTATCTGTTCACCATATATTGCTGCGGAGCACTGGCGGCATGCCTCCACGGAGAAGGGACCGGGTCAACGGACGCCGTAGCCATGCTGCCGGCCGGTCTTGTGGCCTATATCGCCATCAGCCATTATCAATGGTGCCGCCGCCGGCCGCTGCCCACTGCGCCGTCGATCTTCAGCCGCTTCGACCGGAACGACCGGAGTGCCGTGCTGCTCTTGCTGGGAGGATTGACCAGCGGTTTCTACATGCTGCGTGTCGGTATCTATCAGGTTGTTCAGATGCTGCCCGTCGAGATGCAGCGGGATGCCTTCCGCTGCTCCCAATCGGTGCTCATCAACATTGCTGCTGCCGGGATCATAGGATTTGCCTATCTGCGGCGTAATGGCGAGATTCGCAATGTGGCCGTATTCGTCACACTGATTGGCGGCGTAAAGGTCTTCCTCTATGACCTGCTCGGGACCCACGGCCTGCCGCTCGTGTTCAGTGTGTTCTCGTTCGGCCTGGCTGCGGCCGTTGAGTCGGTGGCACTGGGAAAATGGCAGAAACAGCGGGATGGGGAGGTTGTGGTGCCGTAAGGTTATGCAGGTACAGATACATAAAAAACCCCGCCTTTACAGGCGGGGTTTTTTATCGGGGGGCACACTCTGTGCCCCCCTTGTGATTAAGGCCGCCGGCTGTTACTCCGCGCCGCTCACAAAAGCAAGGATCATGAGCAGCAGCAGGCTAATACCTGTGAAGAGGGCGCAAAAACCGAATCCCTTGACCAGGAAGTCATAGGCCACGCCGCTGGTCCTCTTGCAGGCATACTGCTCGGTTATACCCATATCCTCATAGCGCTTCCACTGGTCGCCACGTTCTTCAAGCATCTCTTCCTTGCCGATCTGGCCGTTGAAGATGACGAAGTCCATGGGGAACTTCTCCGGACGCCCGTGGGTGTTGAAAAAGTGGACCGAGAAGATGAAGCCGGTTGCCAGAAGGGCCTCGTCCGAGTGGACGATGGTCGCTACGTTGAAGGCCCAGCCGGGAAGGAACTGGCCGAATAACTCCGGGAACCAGAGCATGAGGCCTGAGCCGCCAATGGCGAACATACCCCAGAAGACGGCGACAAAGTCGAATTTTTCCCAGTAGGTCCACCGCTCGAAGGTGGGTTTCGGCCCCCGGAAGAAGAACCACCTGACCATGCGGGTCACGTCCATGATATCCCGTAGGTTGAAACAGAGGGAATCAGGGCCGAACAGGCGCTGGATCGGATTCCCCGGGATGTCCTTCTTGATGAAGAGAAAGTTGATGCTCATGACCAGCGCCATGGCAAAATAGACGAACGTGATGCCGGCGCAGATCCGGTGAATGAAACCGGCGTTGGCCGAACCGCCGTACAGATTCATCAGGGAGATCGCCCAGTGCTGGGTGCTGAATTTGAGCGGCAGGCCGGTCAGGGAAAGCCCCAGGAAGCTGGTGATAACCAGGATGTGCATGAAGATGTGGATGCGGTTGAATCGGCGGTACTGTTTGTGGGCGTCCGGCGCAACATGGTGGTATTCGCCCTGAGCCAGTTTGTCCGCCTTTTCCCTGTTTTCCACGAAGCCGCGGAACATCCAGAGCAGGGTGTGAATCCAGAAGACGGTAAAGGTGCTGAGCAACAGACCGGTCATGGCGAGGAAGGTGTAGTACAGGATCGGGTACTTCTCCCGGTCGCTATGCTCGCCATGGGCGTAAAACTTGGTAAAGAGCACGGTCGCCTTGGCGTGGCACTTGGCACAGGTGTTTACCAGGTTTGCCGGATTGACGCTTGACTTGGGATCGTCTTTGGGGAGCACCGAGTGGGCTGTATGGCAGTCGGCGCAGCCTGCGACCTTTTCAGGGAAACCGAGGCGGTAGTTCTTGCCGTGGTAGCTCTCCATGTAGGTCTTGACGGCAACGTTGAAGACGTTGTTGCGCTTCATCATCTCTTCATCGCTGTGGCATTTCAGGCAGACCTTGGTGTGAAAATCCCGGTTGGCATAGCTCTTGGGGTCACCCAAAGGTTTTATCTCGTGCAGGCCATGGCAGTCATTGCAGGCGGCCGAGTCCTTGTTGCCGGCAGCCACCGCCTTGCCGTGGATCGACTTCTGGTAGACCGACTCCTTGTCGTGGCACTGGACGCATTTGGCAACGACGATTCGTTTGTCGTTTTTCCAGTATTTGTGGACATGAATATCGGTATGGCAGTCGGCGCACATGACACCCTTGGAAATGTGGACGCTGGCATAATGCTCGGCGTTCTGCTTTTTATGGCAGCGCTCGCACTGGACCTTCTGGACCTTGATCTCCTTTTTCATGTGCTTGACGAGATCGGTGATGTCCACATGGCAACTGGTACAGGCATTTTTGCCATGGACCGACTCGGCAAACGCCCGCACGGAGATCTTGTCGCCGTGGCAGCCCAAGCAGGTTGCCGGGTCGATCGCCATTCCCTGCTCGGCCAGCGACGGACTGGCCCAGGCTATTAGCAGCATCAGAAACGGCAGCAAACGACAGAAAACATACTGCATGACGGTGCTCCTCCATACCATTGATTTAAATGAAGAGTGTGAGGTGTATAAATTTGATATACACTACACAACAGAAGATGCTAAATCAACGAAAATTGTATACTGCATACGTACTTTTGGATTAATGCCGAACCAGAGAAGACCAAACCGTAAAAAGATAAATAAGGCCCTTAAAGGGCAATTGTGTTATTAGCTGGTTTCCGTCCGGAAAGGGTTCTTTTTCGCCCATGCGGCGTCAATCTTCGGGCTTGCTTGTGACTTCGGCCGTTGGCCTTGCCTCGCTGCCATGGTGCAGGCGCCCTAACCTCCCGAATTCACGGCTCTTGAAAACGCTACGCCCTTGACTTTGCCAAGGGCTTTTGTTAGTTTGCCAGAGTTACACCACTCACGGCAAATCGGGAGTTGCACGTTTATGTACAAAAAACTGTTCATCCCCGGCCCCGTGCCGGTCCATCCTGAAATTCTCGCTGCCATGGCGACCCCCCTGATCGGCCACCGCATGAAGGAATATGCCGAGTTGCATGAACGTGTGACATCCGGCCTGCAAAAGATTCTGCTTACGGAAGGAAAGGTCTTTCTTGCAACCTCCAGCGCCTTCGGCGTCATGGAGGGCGCTATTCGCAACCTGGTGGGAAGGCGGTGCGCCAACTTCTGCAACGGCGCTTTCTCGGATAAATGGCACGATGTCACCCGCCGCTGCGGCAAGCAGGCCGATGCCGTCAGGTTCGACTGGGGCAAACCGGTCACGCCCGAGGTGGTCGAACAGACCCTGTCCACCGGTTTATACGACAGCATGACCATGATCCATAATGAAACCTCAACCGGCGTGATGTCACCCCTGCCGGAAATCGCCGAGGTGATGCGCAAATTCCCGGATGTCATGTTTATCGTCGATACGGTCTCCTCCATGAGCGCCGTGAAGATCCCGGTGGATGAACTCGGTATCGACAGTTGCATCTTTGGAGTGCAGAAGGCCTTCGCCCTGCCGCCGGGGTTGACGGTCTTCACTGCCAGCGAAAAGGCGCTTCAGCGGGCAAAAACCATGGAAGGCCGTGGCTACTACTTCGATTTCATGGAGTTTGCCGCCAGCGATGCCAAACACAATACACCCTCTACCCCCTGTATTTCCCAGATTTTCGCCATGGATCGACAACTGGAGAGGATCTTTGCCGAAGGTCTGGAGTCGCGCTGGGCGCGCCACCGCGACATGGCCGAGTATGTCCGTCAATGGGCGACCGACCGCGGCTTCGGGCTTTTCCCCGACCGGGAATATTGCTCGCTTACCCTGACCTGCGCCCGCAACAGCCGCGGAATCGACCTGGCCGGGTTGAAAAAGAGGCTGGCTGACAAAGGGTTTGCCTTTGACGACGGCTATGGCAAAATTAAAGGCGAGACCTTCCGCATCGCCCACATGGGTGACATGACCCGTGATGATCTTAAGGAACTCTTTGACGCCATCACCAGCATTTTGCCCGACCTGGCCTGAAATCCGCCTCTTGCAACGGCCCGGCGGCACGCGCAGAATACCAGGAGGAACAAACCATGAAATGCCCAAATTGCGGTAACAGGACAGAGTTGAATCTTGACATGCATTCCGGCGGGTTTTCTTCCGACGAATCGCCGCTCAAGGAATGCGGCGAATGCGGGCTTGTCTGGCGAGTCAAGATCGAGGCCGGAGAAACGAAGATCGACATCATCAAACCTGCCGACAAAAAAAAATGAAAAACCCTCCCGGAGGAGGGTTTGAACATACGCTGTAGCCTTGGCAGCCCACGAGGCGGCTTTGAACGCCTGACGTGTCTTATTCTTTTTCAAAAGCATCCTTGCCCGCGCCGCACAGGGGGCATGTCCAGTCGTCGGGCAATGACTCAAAGGCCGTTCCGGCAGGGATGCCCCGGTCAAGATCTCCGGTGGCGGGGTCATAGACATATTGGCAGATGGTGCAGATCCAACGTTCCATAGTAATGCTCCTTTATGAGAGAGATTATTCCCAGCTGATACACTGGACGGGACAGCCGTCAATCGCCTGTTGAATATCCTTTTCAGGCGCGCCGGAGGGGTCGAAACATTCCGACGTGCCGGCACTGTTGAAACGAAAGACCCCGGGGCAGATCGAAATGCAGAGGCCGCAACTGATGCAACGTTCCTGATCCACAACCGGCCGTTTCATGGCAACCCCCTCCCGAAATCCTGGAGAGGTATTGTAGCAGCTTCATGCCGGATGTCAATCAAGCGGGAGAAAAGACAATGGTATTTGACGTGATGGTCGTCGGCCCCCTGTCGGTCAATTGCCTCATCCTGGGATGCGACGCGACCCGCGAAGGCGTGGTGGTCGATCCTGGCGGCGATGTGGAGCGCATTATCGAGGCTGTTCGGCGCCATGATCTGGCGATTCGGTTTATCATCAACACCCATGGGCATTTTGACCACGTTGGCGGCAACCGTCAGGCGGTAGCTGCGTTCGGGGCGCCGCTGTTGATCCACCAGGCCGACGCCCCCATGCTTGATCGAGTTGCCGACGTGGGAAGCATGTACGGCATCCAAGGCGAGAACTCACCTCCGGCTGACGGTTTTCTCGTAGAAGGGATGGAGATAGAGTTTGGGGCGTACCGCATGAAGGTTCTGCATACGCCGGGTCATACCCCCGGGGGTTGCTGTCTCTATCTGGCCAAAGAGAACAAAGTAATCACCGGTGACACCCTGTTTGCCGACTCCATCGGCCGCACCGATCTCCCCGGCGGCTCCCACGACCAGATCCTGGAATCCATCCGCAACAAGCTCTTTACCCTGCCGGACGACGTGGTCGCCTATCCGGGCCATGGGCCCGAAACCTCTATAGGCCAAGAAAAGCGCCATAACCCCTACTTCTGAGGACCATGATACCATGCTGAAGGATACGCGGATTGTACTGGGTGTCACGGGCGGCATCGCCGTATATAAGGCGGTGGAGTTGCTTCGCCTGCTCACCAAGGCCGGCGCCAGTGTGCATGTGGTCATGACCCGCGCGGCCCAGGAGTTCGTTACCCCCCTGACCTTCCAGACCCTATCGGCGAACCCGGTGCACTGCGAGCTGTTCAACCTGATCGCTGAACAGGAAATCGGGCATATCTCCCTGGCCGACCGCGCCGACCTGTTTGTCGTTGCCCCGGCCACGGCCAACGTGATCGCCAAGATCGCCAACGGCATTGCCGACGACATGGTCACCACCACCGTCATGGCCACCAAGGCGCCGGTTTTGATCGCCCCGGCCATGAACGTAAACATGTACACCAATCCGATCTACCGCGAAAACGAGGAAAAGCTGCGCCGGCTCGGGTACCTCTTCGTACCGCCTGAAAAGGGCGCCCTGGCCTGCGGCTGGGAAGGGGAAGGAAAGCTGGCAGCGCCTGAGACGATCTTCGAAGCGGCTGTGGCGGCGCTCAGGCCCAGGGATCTGGCCGGGCAGACCGTTATGGTCACTGCCGGGCCAACCCGCGAGGAGATCGATCCGGTCCGCTTCATCAGCAACCATTCGTCGGGCAGGATGGGCTATGCCATCGCCCAGGCCGCCCGGCAGCGTGGTGCGCAGGTGATCCTGGTCAGCGGTCCTACCGGACTTGCCGTCCCTGCCGGTGTCGAGCGGGTATGCGTGGAAAGCGCCCGTGATATGCTGGCGCAGGTGATGGCGCGGGTCAAGGAATG
>JBEKFJ010000142.1:0-7678 GCA_050013355.1 Oryzomonas sp. | reverse complement strand
GTTATATGAGAAGGTTCATAC
Organism: Oryzomonas sp.; assembly: GCA_050013355.1. Classification (GTDB taxonomy): domain Bacteria; phylum Desulfobacterota; class Desulfuromonadia; order Geobacterales; family Pseudopelobacteraceae; genus Oryzomonas. Next base: position 7,657 of record JBEKFJ010000142.1, on the reverse strand, counting down.
CTGTGACGGGATGTGATGCGGTGTGCGAGGCATGAGCCCGTGCGGATCCCCCGGCAGAGGAGAATCCGGTTGTTTGGAAACCCTCATAGTCAACTCGTGGGATGACCTGCAAAGCGAACTCTTTGCCGACTCATGGAACGAGGATTTGCGGCGCTTCAGATCGCGCTTCGCCTTCCGGGGACTCTCAGACTCCGGCTACCGTCTGGAAACGACCCTGATCCGGTTGGGCGGACAATTTGCCGATCTTGAGCGGCACCTGCTGCGGAATTTCAAGAAATACGCCCACCGCAGCGTTGTGGAGCGCGATTCTCTCTGGCACTGGCTCTCTGTTGCGCAGCATTACGGCCTGCCGACCCGCGTGCTCGACTGGACCTACTCCCCGTTTATCGCCATGCATTTTGCGACCGCCAATATCGACAAATTCGATACGGACGGCGTGATCTGGGCGGTCAACTACGTCAAGGCGCACGATTTGCTGCCGAGGAGCCTGAAGGACCGGCTGGAACTGGAAGGCGCAAATGTCTTGACGGTCGAACTGCTTGTGGATGTGGTCAATTCATTGCCGGAACTCGATACGCTTGCAAGCGAGAAGGTGGCAATCTTCTTCGAGCCCCCATCAATAGACGACCGGATCGTCAACCAGTATGCCTTTTGTTCGGTCATGTCCGACCCCTGCATGGTGCTCGACGACTGGCTGGAGGCCCATCCCGGAACCGCACGCAAGATCATCATCCCGGCTGCCTTGAAGTGGGAGATCCGCGACAAGCTCGACCAGGCTAATATTAACGAACGGGTCCTCTTTCCGGGCCTCGACGGGTTGAGCCGCTGGCTCAAACGCCACTACAGCCCGCGGATATGAATACCTAAATCCGTGGCGCCTGAACGGCGGAGCGAGCGACATGCCGGAGTCCAACGCCGCCCATGCGGCATCATGCCAACTGTGCCGTGTGTCCTCCGCCATGGTGGAGATACGGCCTGCAACGCCGGGACTGAGGCATGCTAAGCGAGAGGAGCCGTGAAGGCGTCACGGATTCAGGTGAATATATATACTCACAGCAAGCCTCACGTTGCGGCAACCGCCGGTCAATCGCCCAAATAGGTATACGTCTGGAGCATCCTGTCCAGGAGCTCTATAAAATAGCTGCATTCCTCTATGGATATCTTTTGTGAAGCAACGCCTTTCTCCAGTTCGTCACGCACCTTCTTCAGTATCTCGTTGCTGTTATATTGGACGTATTTAAGGGTCTGGCCGATAGCATCGCCGCTGATTACCGAATCGATCCGATAATGGGCCTTTGGGGCGAAGGTGACATGGACCGCATTGGTATCGCCGAACAGGTTGTTCAGGTCGCCTAAGATCTCCTGATAGGCGCCAATCAGGAAAAATCCGATATAATACTCTTCTCCGGTTCGTACCCGGTGCAGGGGCAGGAATCCGGCCCTGCCGTTCTCGCCGACGAAACTGGTCAGCTCGCCATCCGGATCGCAGGTAATATCGGCCAGGGATGCGATGACATCCGGCTTTTCGCCGAGGCGCTGGATGGGCATGATGGGGAACAACTGGTCTATCGCCCACGCGTCGGGGAGCGATTGGAACAACGAAAAATTTGCGAAGCAGGTCTGCCGCAGATTGAGCTTGAAATTCCGGAGTTCTTCCGGGATCGATTTGAGCGTGTCGACAATGCCGTCGATCTTGATGATTATCCGTGAATAGAGCCATTCGGCCATTGCCCGGTCTTTCAAAGTAAGGTGGCCGAGATTGAACAGGCTGACAGCCTCCTGGATGAGCTGGATGGTATCGTGGTAATCTTCGCGGAGCGAGGAGCGGTCGATGCTGTTATGGATGTCGAACAGTTTCCTGACGGTCGGCGCCAGGTTTGAGGCTGTGGTAGGCATCGATTCAAAATCGGGCATTTGGTTTTGAGTGCCGGTATCAAGCAGGTTGGTGACCAATACCGAATAGTGGGAAACGATGGCCCGGCCGGATTCGGAGATGATGTTGGGGCAGGCCACCCCCGCTACGTCGCAGATGTTTTTGATCTGGTAGACGACGTCATTGGCGTATTCTTCAAGGGAATAATTGATGCTGGAAAAATAGCTCGATTTGGAGCCGTCGTAATCGACGCCCAGGCCACCGCCGATATCGAGGTATTCCAGGTTGACCCCCAGCTTCTTCAGCTCGACATAGATGCGAGCCCCTTCTATCACCGCAACCTTTATCTTGTCGATCTTCGTAACCTGGCTGCCGATATGGGAGTGCAGAAGCTTTACGCTCTCCAGAAGGCCGTGACGTCTGAGCATGTCGATGGCGGCGATGACCTCGGATACGCGCAGGCCGAACTTGGCGTCCTCGCCACCGGAAGTCGCCCATTTGCCGGTCCCCTTGGACGACAATTTAACCCGCATGCCGAGTTTCGGAATGATGCCGGTTTCCTGGGACAGCGCAACGATCTTTTCCAGTTCGAACAGCTTTTCAACGACGATGGTAATGTCATAGCCGACCTTGGTGGCATACAGTACAATTTCGATGAATTCCCTGTCCTTGTAACCATTGCAGATGATCGGCAGGCCATTGTTGCCGGACATGGAAATGGCCGCCACAAGTTCCGGCTTGGAGCCGACTTCCAGCCCGATTCGGTATTTTTTGCCAAAACTTGCAATCGCCTCCACGACTTGTCGCTGCTGGTTCACCTTGATCGGATAAAAGGTTTGATAGCTCGCAGGGTATTGGTTTTCCCTGATCGCAGCTTCGAAGACACGGCTGATGGAGGCTATGCGCCCTTCCAGGATGTTCATGAACCTGATCAGGACAGGCGGTTTGATCTTTCGCTTGATGAGATCATCCATCAGGGTCTTCAATTCGATGGAGTATTCCGAACGCGGGTATGGATGGGCGCAGACATTGCCCTTTTTGTTGATCGAAAAGAAATCGACACCCCAATTTGCGATATTGTACATCTTGGCAGACTGAGCGATTGACCAGCGTTCCATGGGCTTTCTCCGGTTGTGTTATACCGATTCCAAATCAAGGCGCTATCCTCGTGTCCCGAGCGGTTAGTTCGTACTTGTAATTCCAGCTCTTAAGGCCTTTGCCGTCGTTGCTGCTCCTTGATGTAGACCCTGCTACACCAACGTCGCCGCGCCTAGGCATCAGCCAAAATAGCTCGGAATTACTTCCCACGACTAACCACACGGGACACAAGTTGGCTCGTCTTCGGCTCCTCAACGTACTATCTGTACGCCTTCGTCGCCTCGATCCTCGCCGCCTTGATTTCATCCTTGATTTGGAATCGGTAATAGGGGCAGTTCATAACCTGATTTTCTTGCCTTTTGCGACGCTCTTTGCCCGGGCCTCTGCACGGGCGATCATCATCTGGTGGCTGCCTTCATTCTGCTTATCACCGGCGGGCCGACGCTGGACATAGCCGCCGTCTGGCTGCATGTCCCACGCCGAGCGCCGGTCGGCGTCGTGAGCATCGAAGACGGCACGCAATTCCTTCTTCAAACCGGGGTCCTCGACGGGACAGAGGACCTCTACCCTCGCTTCCAGGTTTCGCTTCATGAGATCGGCCGAGCCGATGAAGTACTCCTCCTCGCTGTTGTTCCTGAAGTAGTAGATGCGGGAGTGCTCCATGAAGCGCCCCACGATGCCCGTCACGCGGATATTCTCCGAGAGGCCGGCTATTCCGGGCCGCACGCGGCAGGTATCGCGCACATAGAGATCGATCCGTACGCCGGCAATGGATGCATTGTACAGGGCCTTGGCGATATCGCTGTCCTCGAGGGCGTTCATCTTGAAGCGGATATGCCCGCCGCCGTGCCGGGCATGGAGGGTTGCCTCACGTTCGATTTTACGCAGAATGGCCTTTTTGAGGAATCGGGGGGCGGGCAGCAGCTTTTTATAGGTGCGTGTCGAGCGGAATCCGGTGGTCAGGAAATTGAACAGCTCGGTCGCATCCTGGCCGATCTCTTCGTCACAGGTCAGGATGCCGACATCGCTGAAGCTGCGTGATTTGTCGGTATGGTAGTTGCCGCTTCCGATATGGACATAGCGCCGCAGGCCGCTGTAATCCTGGCGTACGACCAGGATGACCTTGCAGTAGGTCTTGAGCCCGACCACGCCGAAGGTGACATGAATGCCGGCCTCCTCCATCCGCTCCGCAAGTCGCATGTTGGCCTCCTCGTCGAAACGCGCCTTCAGTTCGATGACCACGGCCACCTGCTTTCCGTTATGGGCGGCCCGAACCAGCGAGTCAATGATGCAACTGTCGGTGGCGGTGCGATAGAGGGTCATCTTGATGCCCCGTACCTTGGGATCGTCCGCGGCCTCGCGCAGGAAGCGCTCCACCGAGGTGGCGAACGATTCGTAGGGATGTTGCAGCAGGATCGAGCCGGCATCGCGGATGACATGAAATATGTTGCGCTGCGTCGGCAGGCCGGGATGGTCGATGGGATGATGCTGCGGGTCATGAAGACGGGGATAATACAACTGGGCGATCTCGTGCAGGTCGCGCATGGCCAGCATCACCGGAGCCTCGAACACGTCACTTTCCTCGTTCAGTTGCAGCTCCCCCGCCAGTTTGCCGCGATGCACCTCATTCATGCCCGCCCCGATCTCCAGGCGCACAATGGGCGCGAACTTGCGTTCCTTGAGTTCGGACTCGATCATGGCCATCAGGTCGTCGGCCTCTTCCTCGTTTTTCTCGGCATTGGCATTGCGGGTCACCCTGAACAGTTCGCAGGCGACTATCTCCATCCCCGGAAAGAGCATATCCAGGTTGTGCATCATGATCTCTTCCAGGCTGATGAAGTGGTCTCCCGTACCGACCCGGATGAATCGGGGCGTTCCCAGGCCGACAGGGACCTTGACCCGGGACAGGATGGTTCTCTTGGTCCTGGGGTAGCGCAGCGTGACCAGCAGGTTGAGCGACAGGTTGGAGATGAAGGGAAAGGGGTGGGCCGGATCGATTGACTGGGGTGTGAGCAACGGGAAGATGTTTTCCCGGTAGTAGTCGCTGACCTGCTTTTTCTCCTTTTGCGTCAGCCCCCGGTGGTGTTCGATGACGATCCCCTTATGCTTCAGGAGTTGAAGAACCCGGAGCAGCAACTCGTCCTTGTCGGCCTCCAACTCCCGCACAAAGGCATAACATTCCTGCACCTGCTGGCGGGGGCTCCGGCCGTCGGGGGTCAGTTCGCGCATGCCGGCGCCGATCTGCTGCTTGAGGCCGCCGATACGCTTCATGAAAAACTCGTCCATGTTGCCGCTGACGATGGCGATGAACTTGAGCCGTTCCAGAAGCGGCACACGCTCGTCTTCGGCCTCGTGCAACACCCGGCGCTTGAATGCCAGCCAGGTTAATTCCCGGTTCAAATACCACTGATGGTCGTCAAGGTCGATCTTTGGGGCAGGGGATATTACCGGCTCTGAGGATTGCTGTTCATGTCCGGCCGGGAATTGTTTTCGGGTGACCATCGGCGGCTCCAACACTAGGGATAGACTTATATATACCCTATTATTGGTACACGCAACGTTACAGCTCTGTTACATTGGCCGGGCCGACCGGCGGTAATCGGGCGTCTCCATTGTTTTTCACCATAGGTGAGGAGGGGATCCCAGGTGGCTTCCCTGATATCTTTTCGTTGAACCGCAGGGGCGAACCGCTGTTCGCCCAATCAGGGCGCATGCGATGCAGGGCGCATGCGATGCGCCCCTACTCGGCCGGGTCAACCACATCCGGATCGCGTTTTTTCTCACATATCGGGCAAAGGCTGTACGTGGCGGGAAGGTTCAAGCCGCAACAGCTCCATGCCGCAGCGTTCGCGAGTACCTCGGCCCCATCCCAGGGGTATGGATCTCTGACGGCGTTATATCCGATCTTGTGGGACATGCGCATCTCCTTGTCATGGCGTTTCAACCGGCTCCAGGCCGCAACCCTCATGGGACAGTCTCCCGATACGCCCACGAGCGCCTGTTATGCTCTTCATGACCGCACCGCAGGCATAGGTGATTACTTCCATCTTGAATACCGGCTTCACCTCATCGGTCATGGTGCCGATTGCCTCGCTCCCGCAATGCAGACAATGCTTCGATAGTTTTATCATACGACCTTTTCCTTGGTTTGAGATACTATTATCATAATGCTTCATCGTTACAGGCGTATTGCAGCCATGTAATTGGTACGGAATAATTTCATAGCAAGCGTTTAGGAGGTTGTTGAAAAACAGCCATCTCGCCGCCGTCCTCGAAAGCCCTTTCGTGCGGCGTAGCGCCCGGCCTTCGCAGTCAAAGCTGCTTCGGCGGAGTAGGCCTGCTACGCCTCCTTAGGGTATTTAGCAGAACCGTTCCGGTTCTGTCCCTGCGGGATGAACTCCGCTGCGCTTCGTCACCGATAATCGCCGGAGGCGATTATACTGCGGGTGCGACGATCTGACTATTTTTGAACAACCTGGGTTTTTCAACAGCCTGTTAGAGGAGGTCATGTCATGATAATCGACGGCACCGAATTCGGCAGCATAACCATCGACGGCAAGACCTATCCCCACGATGTCCTGATCCGGCTATCGGGGAAGGTCGAAAAACGCAAGAAGAAACTGTCGAAAAAACAGTATGGAACCTCGCACATCATGTCACGGGAGGAGGCCGAATTCGTCTACGAGAAGGGGTGTCGTCTGCTGGTCATGGGGACGGGCCAGGAGGGTAATCTGCACCTTTCTCCCGAGGCTGCGGAATTCTTCACCGGTAAGGGGTGCAAGGTCATCGCCGCACCCACCCCGGGCGCCATCACGCTGTTCAACGAGTCGCAGGGAGGAAGGATCGGGCTTTTTCATGTTACCTGTTAGATACTGTTGAGGGTTGAGAGATGAGGGTTTAGAACTTCACCATCTCGGTGTCATGTGCGATTATGACAGGCATGAACTACTGAGAGTCCGATATGAACTCTTCCAGCTCGAAGCGCTTTATCTTCCGCGTAGTCGTCTTGGGGAATTCCTCATAACGGATGGTAATTCTTTTGACCCGCTTGTAAGGTGCGAGCTTCTCGCAAGCACTGGAGATCTCTCTGCGGATGAGCGATTCGACCTCCGTGCCCGAGAGGGGAGCACGCCCTTGTTTCGCAGCATGCTCATCCAACGCTTCCTGATTCGGACGGGCCACCGCGCGGATCTCTTCCGCCACCGGGCCGTTCTTGTGGGCATACACCAAAACCTCGGCTATGTACGGACTATTGAGTATCTCGTTTTCAACCTCTTCCGGATAGATGTTCTTGCCGTTGGGGGTTACGATCAGGCTTTTTACCCGGCCGCAGATAAAGAGGAAACCCTCGTCGTCGAGACGCCCCAAGTCGCCGGTACGGTACCAGCCGTCGACGATGGATTCTGCAGTAGCCTGCGGGTCCCTGAAATACCCCTGCATGACGTATGGCCCCCTGACCAGGATCTCTCCCACCATCTCGCTGTTGGGGGCGTCAATCCGCACCTCTGTCCCTGCAAGGAGGCGACCGACACTCCCCGGTCTCATCCCGTTCCATGATTCCGCGGCAACGACCGGCGACGTCTCCGTAATGCCGTATCCCTGGAACAGCGTTACGCCGAGCCTGGCGAATCCAACGGCTATGGCCGGGTCAAGGGGAGCCCCCCCACTGATGAAAATCGTCCCGCT
>JBEKFJ010000141.1:0-9996 GCA_050013355.1 Oryzomonas sp. | reverse complement strand
CCGGACAGAAGTTTGCCCGCCTTGGCAAAGTGCGTGGAGTGACAAGTGCTGCAGCCACCTTCCTGCAACAGCGGTTTGTGGACGGTCTTTGCCTTGAGCTGTTTTTCCATCTTTTTGTGGCAATCAAGGCAGATGGCCGGTATGCCCTTTTTCAGCAGCAAGCTATAATCGCTGCTGTGGGGAGAATGACACGCCGTACAGGGGCCGCTTTTAACCGGGGTATGTATATATACCGATTCCCTGAGACTCTTTATGACATCCACATGGCATTTCAGGCATGTTTCCCATACAGCACCACCTCCGAGGAGCGCCTTGCTGTTCGATTCATGGGGGTCGTGGCATATGGTGCATTGGCCGACCGCAACCGGCCCGTGCCGGTATTTCCGCTGGAACGGCGCGGGAGCATGACAATCGTAACAGAGCTTGCTCTGATCGCTTCCCACCCCCAGCAGGTAGCGTTCGACCCCGCCGTGCGGATTATGACAGTAGGCGCATTCACCGTCTTTTATCGGGGGATGGACAACCTTCTTTTTGCCGAAGCGGTCATGGCATTGGTAGCACAAGGCTTCGCCCTTTGACGTGAGTGTGAAGCTTTTGCCGTCCTTTAAGGGATGCACGGGGTTTACCGGCTTATGGCAGGCGGAACAATCGCCCTCTTTAACAGGTTCGTGAAAATTCCTCGTTCCACCGACCCGTGCGTGGCACTCTGCGGTCCTGCAGGTGATTTCGGCGGCCTGCGCGCTGGCGCCGGAAAGCGCCATAAAAAGGAGAATTACAACGAATTGCATAACATCATCACCGTCGGCACGATATGTTTGGATTCCCCTTCCCCTTCAAGTGTTAATAATTACTACAACGCCGCAATTTTGAACAGCAGAATATTCGGCAAGAACCGGCGCCTGCACCGAGGACGTGAAATTCATATAAATTACGCGTTCTGTCAAAAGACCTCCCACCCATGGCCCGCCCTAACGAACAAAAGGACAACCTTCACGGTTGCCCTTTTGTTCGCCGGCAGGGCTTACGGCTCCTGCTATGGATTACTGAAAGGTAACGCTCAGGATCGTGACGCTGATCCCTGACTGCGCAACCCCGGAAGTGTTGTCGACCTCGCTACCCGCCGCTACGGCAAAGTCGCTCGTAACCGGCTGCGTGTTCCCGATGGCGAAGGTTGCCGTGACGAATTGACCAAGCGGAAAACCTACCGTGGTGCTTCCGGAAAGACCTGCCGACAGAGCGATCGACACATCCCCTGCAGTGGCCACATTGGACGCCAGCGACGGGTTGGGGGTGACACTCGTGCTAACCCCGGATAATACAGCAGTACTAAAGGTCACACCCTTGGCGGTTGGGAATGTCAGGTCGCAGTTGATTGCGCCGATGGTTGTGCCCGAGGTAAAAGTGCCGCTGGTGCTAAGGATGACAATGGCCTTGGTCGGCAGCGCCGTGATAGTGACCGTCGTCGAACCGGTCTTGGTGACGCCCGCGGCGGTGGCGGAAGCGGTGACCGTCGCCGTGCCTGCGGTGGTGCTGGTCAGGGTTACCGCGACATTGCCGCTGCTGTCAGTGGTGCCCGATGTTGCGCTCAATGTGCCGCCGGCCGCGGAAAGTGTGACCGGTACGCCCGAGAGCGCAGTCGGGACAAAGTTTTTCACGTTGACGGTAATAGTGGAAGTTGTGGCTCCGTCGGCAGGAATACTGGCTTTCGAGGCACTGACCGTGACCGTGGCAGGTGCTGCCGGGTCAGATGTGAACGTGACCTGAACCGGACTGCTCGTGATCGTGCCGGCAGAAGCGGTGACGGCTACTGCTCCCGCTGTGCCGCTGGTGAGGGTGACGGTGGCGTTGCCGCTGGCATCGGTTGTGGTCGCAGTGCCCAGTGTTCCCGTACCGCTGGTGATTTTAAAGGTAACTACCGTTCCGACCGGTGGCGGACTGCCGGCAGTCACATTGTTCGCACCGCCCACCACGCCGACCTTGGCGGTCAGGGTTACCGATTGATTAACGACAACTGAAGAAGATGACGTAGCGAGCGTGACCGAGCCTGGAGCGTTGGGATCGGTGATTACGTTGACCACGGCTGCCGTCTTGGTGGATACGGTGACGCCGGAAGCAGTTGCGGAAGCATTGACGGTTATCGTTGTTCCGGCCGCAGAAGTAGTCAGGGTAACGGTGGCGTTGCCGCTGGCATCCGTCGCGGTGGGCGTGCCGAGGGTGCCTCCGCTGGCGGTGAAGGTTACACTGGTGCCGGCGGGAACAGGCGTTCCGTCAAATTTGGTGACATTGGCGGTTATGGTTAACGGCTGATTGATGATGGCCGTATAGGTGGCCGGAACAAAGGTAACAGCGGCCGGAACCGATGCGATGCCTGACTGGAGATTCGTATTGCTTGCTACGGAAGCCACTGCCGTTGTCCAGGCAGCAGGCGCAGTAAAGGTGCCGCCGGAAATAGCGGAACCAAGCTGGGTTACGCCGGTCGCGATGTCCGATGTAGAGATCAGTTTTGAGAATGCTGCCAGGACCAGGCTGTAATCGATCTTGTCGGCATTGGTGGTCACAGCAGTGGAAGAACTCAGTATATTTGCCGGCAGGGTCGTTATGATACTGGCCCCTTGCAGGAACAGGTTGCTGATGAGTGTGTTGGCGGCCGTGATATCCGCCGGTCTCAATGTGGCGGCCTTTTGATAGGCAAGCTCGGTAAGCGGCGTTATGGCAAGATTCTTCGTGAGGCCGTTCGGGTCCTGGCTGGTTGGCAGGATGACCGATACTGCATGCAGTTTTTGCGCCCCCAGCGCCGTTGCCGCTCCCGTTGTCTCATCGGTGTACGAGGCACTGGAACCGGACATGCTTGTAAATACGGCGCCGGTGTAGGAGCCGATATTGGCGGTATAGGCGCCGTTAGAGCCGGTAATCGTTGTAGCGAGCTGTTTATCGATCCGGCCGGAGGTGGTCACGGAAAAGATGGCAACCTTTGCTCCATTGATCGGCCCCTTCGATGCCACTCCGCTGATTGATGCTCCCGACGAATTGGAAAAATCACCGCTGCCGCAACCGTAGAGAACAAAGGCCAAGAATGTCAATAGGGTAAATACAACTGCATTTTTCATATAATTGCCAACCTCCGAGATGTTATTAATCTGTCTTTGAATTAACTAATAAGAGGCGATGCCAACCGACTTTTGCAAGATCAGCAAAGCGTCAGCGGCCGTCACCTTGCCACTATGGTTCACGTCACCCCGTGCGAGAGCATCGGCAGCGGTCAAGCCCAGGGTATTGATCCCTACGGAATACTGGAGCGCCAGGAGGGCATCCGCCGCCGTAACTTTACCGCTGTTGTTCATGTCGCCTAATAAAACCGACTGCGACAGAGATAAATCCAGGACCTTCGCTGGAACAGGATTAGTGCTTGGAAATTGGTCAACGACTCCGTTGCCCAACTGCCCGGTGTCATTACTCCCCGATGCCCAGACCGTGCCGTCGGCTTTTATTGCCAGGGTGAAGAAATAGCCCGCAGAGCAACCGATCGCGGGGGTAGCGGCAGAGAATGTAGTTACCGGGACGTTTGAACCGGCCCCCAACCCGGCAGTGGTATTGCCAAACTCGCCTGACGAATTGTCCCCCCATGCCCAGAGTGCACCGTTACTATCCAATGCAATGGAATGGGAATAACCGGCTGTTATCCCTGTCACACTGGTAAGGTTGCTTACCGGTACATACGTTGGAGAGTCTAAGTTTTGGCCATCCCCTAATTGACCGGCAACATTTCTACCCCAGGCTACAACAGTACCACCGCTCATGAGGGCAAGTGAATAGCCCCCATAAATATCCGCGTTATTGCTCCCTCCTGCTGCAACACTGGTTACTCCGGAAAGACCCGTTACCGGAACAGGGGATGGGGTCTGAACAGTGGAAGTGGCGGCAACTGTTGTTCCATCTCCCAACTGGCCGTAATCGTTACACCCCCATGCCGAGGCCGTCGAGCCGTTAGAGGCAATCGCGTGACAATCACCCGCGGCAATCCATTTGATCCCCGATAACGCTGTAATCTTTGTCGGGGTTAGAACTCCAGCGGCTGGATTAATGCCATCCCCCAAAACGCCGTTCCCCACCTGGCCAAAATCGTTACGCCCCCATGCCCAGACCGCACCATTTTTATCCAAGGCCATGCTGAATTGCGTTCCGGCTGCTATGGCAACGATGCTTGAAAACACGGGTATTTGGTTTGGGGCATTACTCGTGATATTAGGATTACCTAACTGGCCCATGGTATTGTCCCCCCACGCCCAGACATTGCCGCTACTATCCAGCGCAAGCGTGTGGTCCTCACCAGCAGCTATTCCGATTATGCCTGAAATTCCGGGTACTTGTTGCGGCAATGGACTTTGCCCAGTGACGCTATATCCCAACTGATTGAAGGAGTTATCGCCCCAGGTCCAGACGGTGCCGTCACTTTTCAACGCGACCGAATGGGCATAACCGGCGCTGACCTGCGGAGTTACCGCCATGGAAACGGCAGGCGCCAAAGCTGTACAAAGGAAAACCAATAAGAATCTGAGGTAGAATGGGTGATGATGCGCTGCAGCGGTAAATCTTTCCTTCCTTACGTTCCTGACCATACAATATCTCCTTTGCCCTGCCCTTCTGACAATCTTACCGCTCCGAAACAGCAAACTTCTTTGATTATTCTGGTTCCTGACAAATTTTGTCAAGTCAATTTCATGAGCGCCCTTTTGGAGCACCTTTCCATGCTGTATTTAGAAATTGACGTTTTACAGGCTGGTGTACTCATTTTTTGAACTATTTCAAAAATGCAAGAATTGCACCAAGTTACTCTCCGTCATCCACCCCACTGATCTGGTGGCCTAACCCCATGCAGCGAACAGACAGGGGCGAGCTTTTCGATTTCCCCTTTCAGTGGATTCACGAGTGCCGTCAAGTCAAATGACGTTCCGGGGGGGTAATTGAGGGGGCTTAGATTTAGATGTTATATAATACTAATAACTTGTAACGGCTGCAATTTCGGATAGTCCCTTTAGGGCCTAAAGGGACTATATGCGTAACTTCAAGTGTTACATGGTGCCGGGTTAGTTCGACTTCCTGTCCAGGCTGCGGTACTGGATCGCCTCGGCAATATGCTCTTCGCGGATATGCTCGCTCCCACCCAGGTCGGCGATGGTCCGGGCGACCTTCAGGATGCGGTTGTAGGTGCGGGCCGAGAAACCGAGACGGTCGGTGACCAATTCCAGCATGCGATTGCCGGCGGCGTCCAGTTCACAGTATTTCTTGATGAAGCGGGGCGGCATCTGGGAGTTGCAGTGGATCTTCGTGCCGCGGTAACGCTCAAGCTGCAACCGGCGGGAGTTCTCCACGCGGCGGGCGATCTCCAGGGAGCTCTCGGCCTCGCCCCGGTCGGACAGGTCGCGGTAGGTGACGGCCGGCACCTCGATGTGGATATCGATCCGGTCCAGAAGCGGACCGGAAATACGTGAGCGGTAGCGGTGAATGCCGATTGGGGTGCAGACGCAGGGGTGGGTGGGATCAGCAAGATAGCCGCAGGGACAGGGGTTCATGGCCGCCACCAGCATCATTCGCGCGGGATAGGTCAGGGTCAAAAGCGAACGCGAGATGGTGACGCGGCCATCCTCCAGCGGCTGGCGCAGCACCTCCAGGACGTTCTTCTTGAATTCACAATTCGTCCAGGAAGAGGACGCCGTTATGGGCCAGGGAGACCTCGCCGGGCTTCGGCGTTGTGCCCCCGCCTATCAACCCCACGTCGGAAATGGTGTGATGGGGATTGCGGAACGGCCTCACGGCCATGAGAGCCCGGCCGTTTTCCAGCAGGCCGCTGATGCTGAAGACCTTGGTCGTTTCAATGGCCTCTTCAAAGGACATGCGCGGCAGGATGGTCGGTATGCGCTTGGCCAGCATGGTCTTGCCGGAACCGGGAGGGCCGATCATGAGGATGTTGTGCCCGCCGCTGGCAGCCACCTCCAGGGCGCGTTTGGCATGCTCCTGCCCCTTGACCTCGCTGAAGTCCTCGCCGTAGTCGCAGCCGCTGCTGAAGAGTTCCTGCAGATTGACCCGGAAGGGATCGATGCCCTCGCGGCCGCTCAAAAATTCCACAACCTGGGACAGGGAGGTGGCGCCGATGATGTCGATCCCTTCCACCACCGCGGCTTCAGGCGCGTTCTCTGCCGGCAGGATGATGCCCGCCAGCCCTGCCCGCTTGGCGGCAACGGCTATGGAGAGCGCCCCCCGCACCGCCTTGAGGCCGCCATCCAGGGAGAGTTCGCCCACCAGGATGTATTCCCGCAGGCGCGTCTCCCTGAGCACGCCGGTGGCTGCCAGGATGCCGATGGAGATGGGGAGGTCGAAGGCCGCCCCCTCTTTCTTGATATCTGCCGGCGCCAGGTTGGCGGTGATGCGCCGGGCAGGGAAGTCATAGCCCGAGTTCTTCAGGGCCGCCTTTACCCGGTCCTTGCTCTCCTTGACGGCGCCGTCGGGCAGCCCGACCGTGGCAAAGGAGGGGAGGCCGGGGGCGAGATCCACCTCCACGTCCACCAGGATGGCGTCGATTCCGATCAGGGCGCTGCTGAAAACCTTGGCAAGCATGGGTCAGGAATATCCCTTTTGTACGGGTTCCGGGAACCGGAACCCGCCTGGAGTCTTCTTACTGTTGGAGCGTCAATGATCCAGCCTTTATCTGCCAGTACGATATGAGCGAGGACCAATATTGCGTGGTGGTTATCGGAAAGCCGTTGATGGCGTTTGGCAGACCGCCGGTGGCGGTTGTCGGCAAGGAGCCGGAAAATATTCCAGCCGTTTGCTCACCGCATGATATCGCAACCTGGGTCGCGTTGGTACTGTAGGCAGCACCACTTCCGTTGTTGGCTACGGCCTGCAAGGTAAAGGCCACGGGAAAAGTACTACCCGAGGTACAGCCTGAAATATTATTAGTCCAGTTTGTAGAGGCGGTTATCGAATATTTTACAACGTTGTTGACTGCGCTCAGCGATGCCGAGATATTGGAAATTGTGACGGTGTTCCCGTTTGCATCGGGGCCAGCCGATACGATGCCGCCGGTACTATTCGTGACCGTGGTGAAGGTCACGATACGACCTCCTACATTGATCGCTGTCGTGCGCGACGCTCCAGCAACGCTGGATGTTAACTGCTGTAACTGCAGGGTATTCCCCGGAAAGAGCTGGTCGCTGCTCTGGACGGCGGAGAAGGCTCCGCTGTTGATCGAGTATTGCGAGTATGCTGCGCTGCTGAGATTGGCAAAGGAAATGGGGGCGCCAAACTGGTTCCCTTTGATGGTAACCACGTTCGATTGTATGTTGGTGCTGAGGGGAACATCGGTTTGGGTCGCAAATGAAAAACTTGACGGTTCCGTGAGATTGCCGCAGCCGGCGCCCATAATCACCACCGCCAGTATCAACGTCCTGCAGATATCGAACTTCATGCGCATCGCTCCTTTTCACTACCCACGGGTTTCCCGTAGTTCCATGACCTCTCCGGCAGTGCCGGCCCACTCGTGTCCATTTCCTAACAAGCTGTTGAAACCCTCAGGTTGTTCAAAAATAGTCAGATCGTCGCCCCCGCAAGGCCCTGCGGAGGCGTAGCAGGCCTACTCCGCCGAAGCAGCTTTGGCTGCGAAGGCCGGGCGCTACGCCGCACAAAAGGGACTTCGAGGACGAAGGCCTGATGGCTGTTTTTCAACAACCTTCTAAGTCAACATGATAAAGCCCATCTGCCTGCCGGTATCCCCGTTATCCCGGCGATAGGAGAAGAACAGGTCCTTCCGGCAACAGACGCACAAATCGGAAACCTGGATCGCGGAGGCCGGAACGCCGGCGGACAGAAGCAGATCCCGGTTGGCTGCGGCCATGTCGAGCCGCCATTTTCCCTCGCCCTGTGCCTCGGCACACGAATCCCAGGGAATCCCGTTCTGGAGAAAGGCCTGTCTGACCGGGGCATCGACCTCGTAGCAGCACCTGCCGATGCCGGGGCCCACGGCTGCTTGCAACTCCTTTGGATCGCTGCCGAAGAGCGACTTCATCCCCGCAACTGTTTTGGCAACCAATTTGGCGGCGGTTCCCTGCCAGCCGGCATGGACTGCGGCGACAACCCCTTTCACGGGGTCGCAGAGCAGGATCGGCACGCAGTCTGCCACGCAGATGCCGATCATGACGCCTGGCTGATTGGTGATGACGGCGTCGCTCTCCACGCTGGAGAAATGGCCGTAGTCCTCGTTGAGTTCGTCGATTACCAGGATATCGCTGCCATGCACCTGCCGAATACTGACCAGGACCTCCTGATTGACGCCGAAAGCGCGCGTCAGGATGCTGCGGTTGCCCTCAATGTTGAAAGGCTGGTCCTGGGTGTTCATCCCCAGGTTGAGCGAGTTGTAAGGGGGACGCGACACCCCTTCGTGCCGGGTGGTAAAGCCCTGGACGGACCGGCCCGCACCATCGAAATCAACGGCCAGGTAATGGATGCGTCCCGAGCGCTTCATCTGCATGTGTAACTCCCGTGACAGTGAAAAACGTGAATAGTGAATCGTGAATGGTAAAAAGCAAAAAGTGTAAATGGTGAATGGAATAGAAATTTGCCTTTGACCTTCCGCTTTTCACCAGCCTTTAGCCATTCACTATTCACTATTCACGTTTCACGATTCACCATTCACGTTTCACGCTTTTTTACTTTGCCTTCTCGCCGGCTTTACGCTTTAATACCGTTACGTCGGCGATGGCGCCGCACGTAGACGGTTATTAGAGTGATGCTGAACAGAATGATCCAGGCCAGGGCCTTGTGGGAATACTGCACTATCAACTGTTGGTTTTCGCCGATGCAATAGCCGATGCCGGCCAGTATGCAGCACCAGATGCCCGCCCCGGCCAGGGTGTAGAACGAAAATCTGAGGTGGCCCATACCGGACAGTCCGGCCGGAATGGAAATCAGGTGCCGAACAACCGGCAACAGCCGGCCGAGAAAGGTCGATATCTCGCCGTGCTGTAAAAAGAACCGCTCCACTTTTTCAAACTTCTGCGGTGGAATCAGGACGTATTTGCCATACTTCATGATCAGCGGTCTCCCCAGGTAATGGGAGGCCAGGTAATTTGCGTACGCACCCGCAAGGCTTCCCAGGGTGCCGCACAGAATGGCGATGCCCAGGTTCATGTTCCCCTGGAAGGCCAGATAGCCGGCCGGCGGCATGACCAGCTCGCTCGGCACCGGAATCACCGAACTCTCCATCGCCATCAGTAGGAAGATGCCGGGGTAGCCCATGGCTCCGATGGTATCAAGAAGCCACTGGATTACAGCATGCATGAAAGAACTCCGTTCCTGAACCTGGTAACGCCACAGATTTCCGTTTAAAAAATTTATACTACTCTTTTATTATGATTCGGGCAACACCAGATGCGCCAATCGCCCGAGTAGCCCGGGAAAAACCGATTATGAACATTCTCGACCGACTGAAAACCGAGATACTTACCGGGGACGGGGCCATCGGCACCATGCTCTACGCCAGGGGGATCGGGCTCGACACCAACTTCGAACACCTGAACCTCGTGCGCCCGACCCTGGTTCTTGAATTGGCGCGCGAATACGCCGCCGCCGGGGCCCAGGTGATCGAAACCAATACCTTTGGCGCCAACTATACCAAACTGGCCGCCATCGGATTGGGCCACAAGGTCGGCGAGATCAATCGGGCCGGAGCCCGCATCGCCCGCGAGGCGGCCGGCAGGAACGCTCTGCTGGTGGCCGGATCGGTGGGGCCGCTGGTGCGCTTGAAGGGAGAAGGGCAGGAACTGACCCCATACGCCATGGAAGAACATTTCCGAGCCCAGTGCAACGCCCTGGCCGAGGAAGGCGTGGACCTGCTCCTGCTGGAAACCTTTGCCTCGCTGGAGCAGTTGCTCGCCGCGGTGCGGGCGGCCCGGGAAACCGGCTTGCCGGTCTGTGCCTCAATGGCCTTCCTGGAGGGGGGGC
>JBEKFJ010000140.1:0-7751 GCA_050013355.1 Oryzomonas sp. | reverse complement strand
CCTGATCGGCACCGTGGACGGGAAGCCGCTCGACTGCGATTTCTGCGGCAATTGCGTCAACGCCTGCCCCACCGGCACGCTGATCAGCAAGCCGTTCAAGTTCCGCGGCCGTCCCTGGACCTTCGACGTGACCAGGAGCATCTGCGCCTTCTGCTCGTCCGGCTGCGAGATCGATTACCATTCCCGCGACGGCCGCGTGGAGCGGGTCACCAGCTCCGACGACGGGTTCAACCGCGGCAACCTGTGTGTCAACGGCCGCTTCGGCTATGCAGCCTTCAATTCCTCCGGCAGGCTGACCGTGCCGCTCCTCAAGGACGGCGCCGGCAACCAGCAGAAGGCCGGCTGGGACCAGGCCCTGGGCACGGTTGCGGCCCGGCTGAAGGAAATCGTCTCCAACAGCGGCGGGGCAGCCGTGGCCGGCATCGGTTCGCCGCGGGTGACCAACGAGGAGAGCTATCTTTTCCAGAAATTCCTGCGCGCTGCCGTGGGCACCAACAACATCGACTCCGAGGCGCGTCTCGGCTATTTCCCGGCCCAGCTCATTCAGTGGCGGATGCTGGGATACAGCGGCGGGACTCATGCCATGGATGCCATCGAACAGGCCACCTCGGTCGTGGTCCTGGGGAGCGACCTCAAGTCGGAATCGGCCGGCTTTGCCTACCGGGTGATCCAGGCCGCAACCAAAAACAACGCCAGGGTGGTGGTGGCCGGTACTCGCACCACGTGGATCAACGGGCTCGCCAACAGTTTTCTCCAGTACCGTCCCGGCAGCGAGGCATGGCTGGTGGCCGGTCTCAACAAGGCCATTCTGGCGGAAGGGCTTGAAAACAAGGCATTCATCGACGCCGATACCAAGGAGTTCGCCGCCTTCAGCGCGGCCCTCGGCGGGATATCCTTCGCGCAGGTCGCCGAGGCGAGCGGCGTCGGCGAGGCCGACCTGCGCGAGGCGGCCCGCCTGATCGGCGCTCATGGCCGCGTGGCCGTCATCTACGGCGCCGAGATCATGCGCTCCGCTGATGCGGCAAACGCCGTGACCGGTGCGGTCAACCTGGCGCTCCTGACCGGGGCGGCAGGCACGGGAGGGGCAGGCATCTACCCGCTCGACGAGAAGAACAACACCCAGGGGATGCTGGACATGGGGGTCTGCCCCGAGTATCTGCCCGGCTATCACGGTTACGAACACGCTGCCGCCCGGTTCGGCGAGGATTGGAAGGCCGCTGTTCCCGGCACGGCCGGCAAGGATCTCTTCCAGATCGTCGAAGGGATCGAAAAGGGCGAGATCCGGGCGCTGTACGTCATGGGGAGCGACCCGCTGCATTTCATGCCGGACCACAACCGGGTCCTGAAGGCCCTGCAGAAGTTGGAGCTCTTGGTGGTGCAGGACCTGTTCCTGACCGAAACCGCCCGTCTGGCCCACATCGTCCTGCCTGCCGCCAGCGGGGCGGAGAAGGCCGGCTCCTTCACCACCGTGGACAATCGGGTGCAGTGTTTCCCCCGGGCCGTGGCTCCGATGGGGGATGCCCGCGCCGACGGCGAGATCCTGGCGAAGCTTCACGATCTCGTGTCACCGGTAAAGAATATCACGGCCACGTCCGCGGAAGAGCTGCACCATGAGATCGCCAGGCTGAGCGGACTCTACAGCGAGCAGTGCGACCACGAGGGCTGCCGCATGGGGAGGGTCAAGAACCGGCTCGCCTTCAGCGACAAACAGGCCACGTTTGCGCCGCTGGCGCCTGCGCCCCCTGTCCGGCGCGACGCAGCCTACCCCCTGAGCCTCGGCATCGGGCCGGTGCTGCGCCACAATGGCACCTACTCCACCTGGTCGGACAACAATATGGCCGTTGCCGGCGAGGCGTACGTGGAGATAGCGCCTGCGGACGCGCACAAGGCGGGCATTGTCACCGGAAACGTGGTGAAGCTCTCCTCCCCCCTGGGGAGCATCATCCTCACGGCCAGGATATGCGAAAAGGCACAGGAGGGCACGCTGTTCGCTCCGGCCCACTTCCGGGAGGCCCAGGTGAACCTGCTGACCCAGGGAGCGGGCGGCACGGTCGGGGTCAAGCTGGAAAAGGCCTGATAACAGACCTACATAGGCAGTCCAAAAAGCGCCGTTTCCAGCGGCGCTTTTTGTTTGCCTGATCCCGAGCCGCGCCTGTATACTCGCCCCATGACCTGGAAGATCAGACAAAAGCTGCGCGCCCTGCTGGAGGCGGAGACCAGCCTTCGCCCCGAGGCGCGGGGCAGGGGCGGACAACTCTCTGTCTGTCTGGTCTATCCCAACTCTTACCAGACCGCCATGAGCAGCCTGGGCTTCCAGACGGTCTTCGGGCTCCTGGCGGAATCGCCTGGCATCCTTTGCGAGCGGGCTTTTCTGCCCGACCGGGAGGACCTGGGGGAATACCGGCGCAGCGGCACGCCGCTCCTCTCCCTGGAGGGCCAGCGCCCCCTGGCGGATTTCGATGTCATCGCCTTTTCAACCTCCTTCGAACCGGACTACCTCCACATCCCCCTCATGCTGGAACTGGCGCGCATCCCGCTTGCCGCCGTTGACCGCACGGATGCCGACCTCCTGGTCATTGCGGGCGGGGCGGCGTTTTTCATCAACCCCGAACCGGTGGCCGATTTCCTTGACGTTGTCTGCATCGGCGAGGGTGAGGAACTCATCCCGCTCCTGGTGTCACGCTTGATGTCGCCCCGACAGGGGGGCAGGGGAGGGCTGTTGTCCGCCCTGGCAGACCTGCCCGGCTTCTATGTGCCGCGCCTCTACCTGCCGCGGTACGATGCCGGGGGACTGCTGACCGGGTTCAACGGCGCCCCGGGCGCGCCGCTGCCGGTGGTCCGCGCCTGTCCGCCGTTGGAACGGCACCGCCCGGCTGCGTCCCTGATCCTGACCGACAACACGGAATTCGGCGACATGTTCCTGGTTGAGGTGAGCCGGGGGTGTCCGCGCGGCTGCCGTTTCTGCAGTTCGGGTTTCATCTATGGTCCGTTTCGCCAGCAGCCCTTCGAGAACGTCAGGGACGCGGTGGACGAGGGGCTTAGGCTCCGTTCGAAGGTCGGGCTGGTGGGGGCGGCGGTATCGGACTACCGCGAAATCGGCCGTCTGTGCAGCTACATTGTCGGCAAGGGGGCCAAGGTCTCGGTGTCGTCGCTGCGCATCGACCGGCTGGACAGCGCCATGCTGGATGCCCTGGCAACGAGCGGCCACAAGACCATCTCCCTGGCGCCGGAGGGCGGTTCCCAGCGGCTGCGGGACCTGATCCGCAAGAACCTGAGCGAGGCACAGATCCTGGATGCCTGCGACCTGCTGACCTCCCGGAACATCCTCAACCTGAAACTGTATTTCATCATCGGCCTGCCGACGGAGACCGGGGACGATCTCGATGAACTGCTCCGGCTCGTGACGGCCATCCGCGAGCGGGTGCTGGAACGGGCGCGGGCCAACAAGCGGATCGGCGAGATCATCCTCTCGGTCAACCCCTTTATCCCCAAGCCGTTCACCCCCTTCCAGTGGTGCGCAATGGAGCCGCTTGCCTCGCTGGAGCGCAAGGTGAAGCTTTTGGAAACAGCGGTGCGCGCTATGCCCAACGTGCGCCTCAAGGTGGAGAGCCTGCGTGAGTCCTACCTTCAGGCCCTGTTGTCCAGGGGCGACCGGCGGCTTTCCGGCGTGCTGGCTGCCATGGCAGCGGGGAGTTCCCTCAAGAAGGCGGCCAAGCAGTGCGGGATCGATACGGACGGGTATGTGTGCCGCGACATCCCTGGAGACGCGATCCTGCCTTGGAGCGTCATCGGGACGGCGGATATGGACCTGCTCAGGGAGGAGTACGAACGGGCCATGGGGGGAAGGGAGGGTAAGCCTTGAAATGTTGCACCATTTGCAAAAAGGAGTTTGATGAGACCGGTGAGCGTTCCGACTATGCCGAGGCTGGGGAATGGCTGGCGGGTGAGGTGTGGCAGGATGAGGGCAAACTGTGCCCGCTCTGCCTCGAAAACCGGGCCAGGCTGGTGATGATGTACTGCCATGAATATAACAGCTAATTACGAATTAAGAGTTTATGCGGCGCGAAGCCGACGCATGAACTCTTAATTCGTTAGGCAGTAAAAGGACAATCCAGATGACAATAAAAACACTGCAAGTATTTTACATATTAATGAGTATGATGTTGGGTTATGTGACATCATCATATTCAGAAGTTGATGATGGGAAGCTCTTTGATCTAGCCCAGCATGAGCTCAAATTGTATCTTGAGAGTCAGCCAAATGCAAGTAAATGGGAAATAACCGTAAGTTATGACGATAAAATCGTAACAACAAATTGGTTCAGAGATCATAAGGGAGAAGTCATTCTAAAGGCTGAAATCAGGGTCCACGAAGGACTTATTAGAGTTGATGTTTGGCATCGTGGTGGATATATTTTTCATACAAAAGGGAAAACTGAATGGAGTAGGAGAGTCGAATGGGAAATCCAGAGACGAATCGAAGTGGCGGAATCACGGATTAAATGAGTTAAATTTCAAATTTCACACCTTCGCTTTCTGGCGGTCCTATTTGTAAGACACAACCTAACATGATGCAAGGGGTCATGACCGGCAGAGGGGTACAAAAAAACCCGGTTCTTCAGGAGGAAAACGAAGAAGCCGGGAGACAAAAAGGAAGGGAGGCGTTGACGCCTCCCTTCCATGTCATAGTTCTTTCTAGTCCACCGACTTCCGCAGGAAGGTCGGGATGTCGTACTGGTCCTCGTCGTCATCGATAAAGGATACGGTCGGCCTGATGCGGGCGGTGCCCTCATTCTGCTGGCGGTCGCGTATATGGGTTGGTATGTCAAGCCACTTCTTGGTGACCGTACTCTTCTCGGTGAGCGGGGTGACATTGTGGCGCAGGTCACGGCCCCTTTCCATGTCGAAGCGGTCGCCGAAGCCGGTGACAATGGCGGTCACCTTGATCTCTTCTCCCAGGTTCTCATCAATGACGACACCGATGATGATGTTGGCGTCTTCGTGGACTTTTTCATGGACGGTCTTGTTGACCGCGTCGAAGTCGTCCATGGTCATGGTGGATGAGCCGGTGATATTGACCAGCACGCCTTTGGCACCGGAGACATCGATGTCTTCGAGCAGCGGGCTGGAGATGGCGCACTTGGCCGCTTCCACGGCGCGGTTTTCGCCGCTGGCGATGCCGATCCCCATCATGGCCATGCCGCGCTCGCTCATGATGGACTTGACGTCGGCAAAGTCCACATTGATGAAGCCCGAGGTGGTAATCAGGTCGGAGATGCCCTGCACCGCCTGGCGCAGGACGTCATCGGCCGGTTTGAAGGCATCCAGGATGCCGAGAGAGCGGGGCGCGATATTGAGGAGGCGATCATTGGGGATGATGATCAGGGAGTCCACCTGCTTTTTCAGCTCGCGGATCCCCTCTTCTGCCTTTGCCATTCGCTGCTTGCCCTCGCGGGAGAACGGTTTGGTGACAATGCCGACGGTCAGTGCTCCGGCGTCCCGGGCAACCTCGGCAATGACCGCAGCTGCGCCGGTGCCGGTGCCGCCGCCCATGCCGGCGGCGATAAAGACCATGTCGGAGCCCTTGAGCATCTCAGCCATCTTATCCCGGTCTTCGAGGGCCGCGTCACGGCCGACGTTGGGGTTGGCTCCGGCTCCCAGCCCTTTGGTCAGTTGCGCACCCAGTTGCACCTTGACCGGCGCCTTGGAGTGGCGCAACGCTTGGGCATCGGTATTGGCAACGATAAAATCGACTTTATGTATGTTATTGGCGATCATCGTGTTGACGGCATTACCGCCGCCGCCGCCCACGCCGATCACCTTGATTACGGCACTTTGTTCAATGGTTTCATCGAATTCGAACATCGTTTCCCCCTTTAAGTAAATGGCAGATGCTTCTCGTCCAGTGACACCAAAATGTAACCGTAATTCCCGCAAGAATCAAAGGAAAAAACATTAAAATATTCGCAAAAAAGAACCGTCATTAAATCCAAGTTGTTAGGCTCGTTTCCGTCCGGAAAGAGTTCTTTTCCGCCCAGGCGGCGTCAATCTTCAGGCTTGCTTGTGCGGCGTACCGATGTACGCCTCCGCGCAATCCCTTGATTTCCTGGCCTGGACGAAAAAGCCCTCCTTTCCGAATCGGAAACGGCTCTTTTCTCATCCGGTGTTTCCGGATGGAAACTAGGCTCATGAAGGGGTGTCGGGCCACGTCGGACAGATATCGAAAGTGATCAGAAAAACTCCCTGAACCAGGTCTTCATCCGCCGTACGGCGTTACCGAAGATACTGTCCTCCGACTTGGTGCTGGGAAATTCCCGGGCACCGATGTTGCGGCTGCCATAGACGATCAGGCCGACGCCGGTTGCGTAGACCGGTGAGTTGACGACGTCCACCAGACCGCCGATCCGTTGGGGCACGCCGCGGCGCACCGGCAGGTTGAAGATCTGCTCGGCCAGTTCGGGCATCCCCTCCAAAATGCTGGAACCGCCGGTGATGACTACGCCCGATGCGATGGCATCCTCAAGGCCGGACTTGATGATCTCGCGGTTCACCAGGGTGAACATCTCCTCCACGCGCGGGCCGAGGATCTCGCACAGCACGGTGCGGGAAAGCTCCCGCGGCTTGCGGCCGCCGACGCTGGGCACCTCGATCTTGTCATCCTTGCCCACCAGCGCCGAGAGACAGCAGCCGTGCTTCTGCTTGATCTTTTCCGCTTCGGCCATGGGGGTGCGCAGGCCGACGGCGATGTCGTTGGTCAGGTGGTTGCCGCCCAGAGAGAGCACCGATGTGTATTTGATGGCCCCCTCGGCGAAAATGGCAATATCGGTGGTGCCGCCGCCGATATCCACCAGGCAGACACCAAGCTCCTTCTCGTCGGCCGACAGAACGGCTTCCGAGGATGCCAGTTGCTCCAGCACGATGTCGGCCACGTCCAGGCCGGCCCGGTTGCAGGATTTGACGATGTTCTGGGCGCTGGCCACGGCGCCGGTGACGATGTGCACCTTGGCCTCCAGCCGTACGCCGCTCATGCCGAGGGGCTCGCGGATGCCGTCCTGTTCGTCGATGATGAATTCCTGCGGCAGGATGTGGATTACCTCGCGGTCCATGGGTATGGCGATGGCCTTGGCGGCGTCGATCACCCGGCGCACGTCTTCCTGGGCCACCTCCCGGTTCTTGATGGCGATCACCCCCTGGGAATTGATCCCCTTGATGTGGCCGCCGGCGATGCCGGCGTACACCGACTTGATCTCGCAGCCGGCCATCAACTCGGCCTCGTCGATGGCCTTGCGGATGGAGGCGACCGTGCTCTCGATGTTGATCACCACCCCTTTGCGCAGGCCGCTGGACGGACTGGTGCCGATGCCGACGATGTCGATGCCGTCCTCCGTGACATTACCCACAATGGCACAGATTTTGGTGGTGCCGATATCGAGACCGACAATCAGATTATCTCTTTTGGTTGCTGACATGCGCCCCCCTGCCTGATATGAAAATATAAGAATTACCCTTTTTTTACCACGATCTTGTCATTGTAATCGAGGTCAATGTAGTGCAGCGTGGACCGCTGGGCCATGAGTTCCCGGTAGATGCGGGCAAAGCGACCCACCTTTGCGGAAAAATCGCCGGAACCGATCTTCACCGGGAGTGCGCCGGAGGAGGTAAACATAGTAAATCCGTAGCCCTTATCGTAATGAATCTCCGATACATCTGCAAGGATAAATGCACCTTTTTCGCGCAAAATCATGAGCAGGT
>JBEKFJ010000139.1:0-7840 GCA_050013355.1 Oryzomonas sp. | reverse complement strand
GGACGTAAACTCGCAGCGGTTGGCCAAGGCCCTGGCGGAAAGGCCCACCATTCTCGGGTACTATCTTGATTTTTCCAGCGGGGCTACGACAGAAGCCGGCGGCGCGCCCCGCATCCCCAACGGCATGATCGTGGCGGCAATGCCGGGAATCGGCGAGGAGTGGCCGGTGCCGACCGGGATGATCCGGGGCATTGCGGCGTTGACCGCCGCAGCCGGCGCCGAGGGGTTCACCAATGCCCAGCACGATCTGGACGGCGTCTTGAGGCGGGTCCCCCTGCTGCTGCGTTACAAGGGGGCATACTGCCCCTCCCTCGCCCTTGCCGCTGCCCTGCTCGCCTCCGGCGAGCGAAGCCTCCGCATCACCCGCGATGCGTCCGATGCCGTGCTCATCTGGGATAACCGCCGCATTCCCCTGGATCGGCAGGGTAACGCCCTGATCGACTTCCGTACAGGAAACTCCTTTCCCTATTTCCCTGCAAAGACGATCCTGGGAGGCAACCCGCCGGAAGGGAGCCTGCGGGGGAAGATCTGCCTGATAGGCGCTTGGGCGAAGGGGTTGGGTGATTCCCACCAGGTCCCGTTTGGACGCTCGCTCAACGGGGTTGAGGTCCACGCGACCATACTCGACAATATCCTGTCCGGCACCTTCATCTCCCGTCCCTCCTGGGCTCGGGGAGCCGAGCTGTTCGCCCTCCTCCTGGTGGGGGTTCTGAGCACCTGGCTGCTCAGTCGTCCCGGATTCGTCCTGTCGCTTGTTACCGTTGGTGCGATGAGCGGAGGGAGTTACTGGGTGGGGAGGGAACTGCTGCTGTCCGGAGGGATGTTCATTTCGCCGCTGCTCCCCATGGCGACGCCGGTCATCGTGATGACCGCTTTGAGCCTTCTGAAATACGGGATCGAGGCCCGCAAGGTGCGGCAGCGCAACCACGAGCTGATCCAGGCCCAGGATACGATCATCGTCAGCATGTCGGCCCTCACCGAGGCCCGGGACCATGAGTCGGGGCGGCACATCCTGCGCACGCAACGCTACGTGGAGGTACTTGCCCGGCAAATTGCCACGCTTCCCCGTTATGCCTACCTGGACGAAGCGAGCATCGAGCTTCTCGCGAAATCCGCGCCGCTGCACGACATCGGCAAGGTGGGGATCCCGGATTACATCCTCCGCAAACCGGGTACGCTGAGCGCTGAAGAGTATGACATCATGAAGACCCACCCGCTCATCGGCTCCCTGGCCCTGTCAAGGACCATCGGCGGGACCGAGTACCCGGAAAAACTCGCGTTTCTCAACTTCGCGCTCCAGATGGTCGAATCGCACCACGAAAAATGGGACGGCAGCGGCTATCCCCGTGGATTGAAGGGCTTGGAAATCCCCCTGGCGGGCCGCCTTATGGCGTTGGCGGACGTGTACGACGCCCTTGTCAGCAGGCGTGTCTACAAGCGCAACTATTCACATGAGGAGGCTCAGGAGTGGATTCTTGCGGAATCGGACAAACACTTCGATCCCGACGTGGTTGCGGCGTTCATGGCCCAGAGCGCGGAATTCGTCCGCATTGCCAGGCAATTTTCCGAAGAGGAGTGACGGGGTGGAGATGACCCCTATGCAGCGGACAACGAGGGCTTCACTGAAACAGCCCGGACTGCTGCCGTTCCATCAGCATATCCCGTTGCCTCTGCTTCCCGAGTTCGCGGGCGTCCTGCCGGCGTTGCCATTCCCAGAGCAGTTCCTGCAGGTACTGTTTTTGTTTGATTTGCTCCTGTTGTTGTCTCCCTATCTGCTCCAGCCGATACTCCTCTTGCGCCAGCCCGGCCTGCTTCATCGGTTCCAGCAACTGCTTCACCTCGGCCTGTTGCCCCTCCTGCAGGGACATGTGCAGGTTCAGCTGTATCTGGTCGCTGTTGTTCAGGGCAAACGCTGTGCTTGAAGATACAAGCATTGTCATTGCCAGCGCCATCTTTAGCATACCAACCCCCTTGCCGTCGCACGTCATGTAAAACCCCAAAAAAACATGTGGGACACGGATGAACGCCGATTAACGCGGATAACATCTGAACAGACAAGCTACAAGACTTTCGCAGTACGAATTTTTTCGCACCCCGCATCTCTTCTCTATTTGATCCGCGTTCATCAGCGGTTAATTGCTTTTTGAGTTCCTGGTTTTCTGCTGTTGATACTATACCAGATTGTGACCATGGCGGCCATCGTTCTTTGCATCGCCCTTCACCGTCTCCGGCAGCACCGGGCGGCTCGGGAAAAGCGTAAAACCAATGTATTGTCCTTGCCCGGATTTTGTGAGAAACTAAAAAACATGATTGCGTGAATTGCTTTTTATTTTGTCGTGGAAGGATCAATCCCATGCGCGAAAAGAGATCTTCACACCGGTTCGTTTTTGTGGCGAATGGCGTATTGCAGTGCCAGCATCAGCGCTTCCCCTGTCACGTGGAAAATATCTCCCTGCACGGGGCGCTGATCGGGGTGGAGGACGCTGCCTGCGAACTGGCCCGCCAAGTGGGAAAATGCGTCCTTTCGTTGCCTCAGGGCCTGGGCGCACCCAGTGTCGATCTGATGGCCCAGGTCGTTCACTCCGGGTTCGGCCTGGTCGGCCTGAGGTTTGACGAACTGGATGCGTCCCAGGAAAAACGCCTGGCGGAGGTTGTCGTGAAGGCGGTCCATGAGGAGACGCCGGCGGGTGGGGATTCCTCGCGCCTGTACACCCGCCTGGGGATCAATGCGGACAAGGCACACTGCTAGTGTCCTGTGCGGTTAGTCCGTACTCGTAATTCCGGCCCTTTTGGCCGTTGCCGTCGTTGCGGCTCCTTTCCCACGACTAACCGCACAGGACACTAGGCAAGGGGAGAACACCATCCTACTCATCACGACACTGGAGATATTCGCCATCGCCATCGGGGCCGGGATCGTCGGCTCGATCCTGGGGCTCGGCGGCGGCATCATCATCGTGCCCTGCCTGACGCTGTTGTTCGGCGTGTCGATGCGCTCGGCCGTGGCAGCATCCACCGTCTCCATCATCGCAACCTCCACCGGGGCGGCGGTGGCCTTTCTGCGTGACCGGCTGACCAACACCAGGGTGGCCATGTGGCTGGAGATGGGCACCGCCACCGGCGCCCTGAGCGGAGCCCTGATCGCCGGCTACCTGGACCAGAGGTTCCTGTTCATCCTGTTCGGGCTGCTTTTGGCCTATTCAGGCTACAACATGTTCAAGACCCGCAAGACCGAACTGCCGGGCGAGGTCGTGCCAGACCGCCTGTCGAAAAAGCTGAACCTGGCCGGTTCCTACTACGACCGCATGCTGGGCCGCCGGGTGGAGTACCAGGTCACCCGGACGCTCCCCGGCCTGATCATCATGTATTTCTCCGGGGCCGCAGCCGGTCTCCTGGGTATCGGCGCCGGCATCTTCAAGGTGCCGGCCATGGACCAGGTCATGCGCATGCCGTTCAAGGCATCGACCGCGACCTCCAACTTCATGATCGGCGTGACAGCGGCCTCCGGGGCGGTGGTCTATTTCGCCCGGGGCGACGTCAAGCCGCTGGTGGCGGGGCCGGTGGTGCTGGGGGTGCTGGCGGGCGCCGTGCTGGGCGCCCGGCTGATGGTGAGGATGAAGACATCCACCATCCGCAAGCTCTTCATCCCGCTGCTCGTCTATACGGCCATCGAGATGATCTACCGGGGGGTGAGAGGATGACGCCCGGGACGCACCATGAGGTCCCATCGAGGCACGAGCCGATCGAGATGGTCCTGGCGCGCCTGTTGCGCATCGGCTCGATCATCGCCGCCATCTTGCTGGCAATAGGCATCAGTGCCATGCTGCTGGGGCATACGGTGTTTGCGCCGCGGATCATCACCGCCGGCCTGCTGGCGCTCCTGGCAACGCCGATCATGCGGGTGCTGGTGGCGGGGTTGATCTTTGCCCGGGACCGGGACTGGCGCTTCGCCTTCTTCTGCCTGGTGGTGCTGTGCGCCCTCGTTGCCGGCGTCCTCTTGGGGCATGGGCATGGGGGGTAAGGTGGCAGGGATAAAGTCACTGCTCAACAAGGGCGGCATCATCATGGCCATCCAGAATGCCGTGGTCTGTCTGGTGGCGTACCCTTGCGGGGCCTGTTCCACCGGTGTTTTTCACGGCGAGTCTGCGAGCATGGGGGGGCTGTGGTCGGCTATCTCCGGGCTGGTGGTGCTCCAGGCCACGACCCGCGACACGTGGAAGTCGGCAGGGCTTCGCGTGCTCGGAACGCTCATCGGAGCGGTCGTCAGCGGGTTGTATCTCTCCTTTTTACCGTTCCGGACGGTCGGTATGGCTCTCTCCATCGGCGTTACCATCGTACTGTGCCAGATCCTGAAGGTGCCCGAACACGGCCGCCTTGCGGCCATTACCGTGGCGGTCATCATGGTGATTTCGAACCTGAATCCCAGCCTCAACCCGATCATGAATGCGGCGTTGCGTTTCAGCGAGTCGTGCATCGGCGCGGCCGCTGCCGTGGCGGTGGTCCTCCTGACACCGCGGCTTGAAACAACATCCCGAACCTGAGAAACAGCGTTGACGCTAATACCTTGGGACACTTGAATTAACGTATAAATAATCCCCTCCCCCCTTGCGGACCCTCTGGGGCCTAAAGGGGAGGGGCCAGGGTGGGGGGGAGGTTGCCATGGAATGAGCATGTTCCAGCTTCACCCACCCCCTAACCCCCTCCCGTCAAGGGAGGGGGAACTTACCGATTACAGGGAACGAGGGGTGGACATGCAACTGGACAAGGCTGAGATACTGATCGCTGGCGCCGGCATCATCGGGCTGACCATTGCCCGTGAGCTGATCAAGGCCGGGTACGGCGATATCGTGGTCATCGAGAAGGAGCCGGAACTGGGGCGCCACGCCTCGGGCCGCAACAGCGGCGTCCTCCATGCCGGGATCTACTATTCCCCCGACAGCCTGAAGGCCAAATCGTGCCTGAACGGCAATTTCCTTATGCGCGCCTACTGCAAGGAGAAAGGGCTCCCCCTGCTGGAGAACGGCAAGGTCATCGTGACCCGCACGGCCGAGGAGTTGCCGGTGCTGGACGAACTGCAACGCCGGGCCACGGCCAACGGCGCCAAGGTGGAGATGATCGACGAGCGGCAACTGAAGGAGATCGAACCCAATGCCCGGACCGTGGAGCGGGCCCTGTTCTCCCACTACACGGCGGTGGTGGACCCCAAGGCGGTGCTGATGAGCCTGAAGAGCGACCTGGAACAGAGCGGCCGGGTGCGGTTTCACCTGGATTGCCGCCTGACCGGGCTGAAGGGGAGCGGTACGGCCCTGACCAACAAGGGGGAGATCGGCTTCAGCCGCTTCATCAACGCGGCCGGTGCCCATTGCGACAAGGTGGCCCGGCTGTTCGGCGTGGGCGCCAACTATCGCCTGATCCCCTTCAAGGGGGTCTACCGGCTGCTGTGCAAGGCCGCCCCCTTTACGGTCAACTCCAGCATCTACCCGGTGCCGGACATCAGGAACCCGTTCCTGGGGGTCCACTTCACCCGCAGCGTCCACGGCGACGTCTACCTGGGGCCCACCGCCATCCCCGCCTTCGGCCGGGAGAACTACGGCATCCTGGCCGGGATCGACAGGGAGGGTTTCGCCATCGCCCTGGAGGACCTGGTGCTGTTCCTGGCCAACCCCCAGTTCCGCGGCGTGGCGCTCCGCGAGCCGCTGAAATACATCCCCTCCTGCTTCTACCGGGATGCGGCCCGGCTGGTGAAGGAACTCTCCCCCGCCGACGTGCTCCCCTCCTCTAAAGTCGGCATCCGGCCCCAACTGGTGGATTGGACGACCAAGCTGATGGTCATGGATTTCATGGTCGTGGCGGACGGCTCCTCGCTCCACGTCCTCAACCCCATCTCCCCGGCCTTCACCTCGTCCATGGACCTGGCCCAGGGGATCGTGGCGGCGCATTTCAGGGGATAGGGGACTGGGTGCTTTGCATGGCTGACGGTCACGCAGTGAACGGCTTGACCGTTCTACCGGCCTGGTTGGGTTTTCTGGCGATTAGCGTCACATCTGCGAGCTTAAATATCAAGGAGCAATATTAGCTTTCCTTGGCATAAGACATTGTCTCGTGTCAAGAACTGCTACCGCCTTCGATATTTGGAGTGTTACCTACGTATGCCCCTTTTATTTGACTGCTATTTTTCAGTTTGTGATATTTGATCGGATTGACTAGGTTGGATGATTTCATCGACAAATTTATACCTTAAGGCTTCATCAGCGGTAAATATTTTATTAACATCAGATATTGGAAACCAGTCAGCAGGTAAGTCTGATTTAGCCCTTATGATTTTAGTGTAGGCATCATTAACCATATGTAATATCTTAGTAGTATCACTATTACTCGACCTTGATTTTGATTTGAAAGCATGCAATAAGAAAACTGAGTTTTTATATGCCAGTCTTTTGCCAGTTGCAGCTTGATATACTCCCATTGCAGCACTCATACAATAGCTTTGGTTTACTGTATCAACAGGTTTTTTCAAGTTTTTAATCGTGTTGACTATAGCCAGATAAGCATCGTCATCACCACCTCCAGAATTTATGTAGAGGGTAATTCTGTTAACCTTATCATCCGATTCAAGAACAAAAAGCTTTTGGCAAATAAGTGTGGCCATTGATTGTTCAATGTTTCCATTCAGGAAAACCTTGCCAGAGTGCAAAAGTGGAGATCCCGCCAACTCAGTCAATGTTTCATAATGAGATGAGTAATGGTTTGTACTAGTATTTATAGTACAGGAACAGTTGCCAATGAACAGTAACAAGATGAAAAGGCGGAAGCTTCTGACTAAAATACTAACTCTCATTGATATCTCTCCTTATCAATTAATAAATCCAAAATATGATTAGACTGTAATATATTATGGTAATATTCAGGGCACATAATGCAATTTGCTTTTCTCATCTAAGCAATAATTGCATTATGCCCCCGGAGTAATTGCACTTCTCGTTACGACAGTATAGTAACATCAGCTAACAATGTATGCTGCCGTGCCGGTCGCAATCAATAAGCCTGCTTCATTTTTCAATTCCATCTGCACGGATGCAATTCGCCCTCCCAAGCGTACTACCTTAGCACTAGCGTGGAAGCTGCGGCCAATTCCTTGGTGCAGGTAATTTACCTGCATGTCAATCGTTGCGAAGCGACCGAAACGTATGACGATCTGCTCAGACGTTTCCTCAGCATATTTTTCGGCAATTGCAACGGCAACTGCAAATCCGCCGATTGTGTCCAAGGCCGATGCAATCGCGCCACCATGGAGACGGCGGTTATGATGAATACTGCCGATCAATTCCTGACGCATATCGAAGGCTAGTTGGGGTGATCCCGGGTCTAAGGACTCGACCCTTATTCCAAGAACCTCATTAAAGGGGGAGCTATGTTCAAAAACTTCTCGAAGCACCGCTTCAAGGCGAACCTGCTCCTCCACTGAGCGACGAGCGGTTGAAACAGATGAATTCATAGATCATTCTCCTAGGGGTGCGGTATAGTAGCTTGGGGTAATTCCGGGGACGGTATATAGAACTCTGGTCAATTAGATATACTGTCACCAGAACGCCACTACTTAACATCTTGGATGACTGGCCCCGCCTTATTTTTAGTGACCAAGTATCATAAATATTGTTCAGTAGTAAGTGTTATGAATATATTTCTCAAGCTACTCATAACATTGTTTTTAGTAATATCATTGATATGAGCCATGACCTAATACAGCCTCAATTCTATTTCTAATTTTATCACTAAACTCATCTAATTTATCGGGAGACCATGTTATACAGTTATACTGCCTAATATCAAAATGCAGTTTATC
>JBEKFJ010000138.1:0-7870 GCA_050013355.1 Oryzomonas sp. | reverse complement strand
AATTGTACTCTTGCCGCTCTCAATCCCAAAAGCACTTACCCATTGATGATCATAGCCAGGGGCATCGGCGTCGCCAGCTTGGCCTTTATTAATCATTTCAAAGAAAGCAATTTGCCTCATTTGCCAGGGTTGCAGTTCTGCTTTCAAACCTGTTTCTTGCGGATCTGCAGATTGCGCATTAGTTTCGAGAGCCAGAGATACAAAGAAAAGAGAGATAACGAGCAAACATCTAAATAAAGGGATACACATAATTCATCCAATTGTGTCGTTATATTATGGCTCACCGAACTGCAGGGAGAACAAGCCGGAAGCCAATGAGGTAGTCACGGAAGGACGGGCCGCCGCCGACGCGGTAGGCCGCCCGGACGGTACCGGCCGTACCGCCCCAGCTACCGCCGCGCCTAACGTGATGTGAACCCGTTAAAGCTCCACGTGGATTTTTCTCCGGGCTCTCCTTATAATAATTCGCGTCGAACCAATCGTTGCACCATTCCCAAACATTGCCGGTCATGTCGTACAGCCCCAGACTGTTCGGCCGCCGGGTGCCTACGGGATGGGTCATTTTATTGCTATTGTCTCCAAACCAAGCGTAAGCACCAAGCTCATCCATGTCGCTGGTGCCAGCCCATTGTTCCTGTTTGCCGCCGCTCCGCGCCGCGTATTCCCACTCCGCCTCGTACGGCAGTCGGTAGTTCTTGCCGGTCTGGCTGTTCAACTGCCGGATGAACTCTTGGACATCCTTCCATGATACTTGTTCGACTGGGCAATTGCCACCACACACTTTGAAGTGAGATGGATTGTTACCCATCAAAGCCTCCCATTGTGCCTGGGTTACCAAGTACTTCCCTATATTGAAACCATCTACGCAGACTTTGTGCACCGGCTTCTCACTTGGGACTCCACCGCTGAAGGTGTTCCCCATCTGGAAGCAGCCGCCACTGACGTACACCATCTCGATGCCCGAGGCAGCACAAGCCACCGTTGCAACGACCAGTGCCGCGACGACAATTATCCCTGCAATAATTCGTTTCAAGTACTCCTCCAGAGTTTCGGTCATTCTTAACACTACCCAAAGGCGCCAAAAAAAGTCATTCCGCCAGCCGGCCCAGGACCCGCCCCCCCTGGATGCGCTCGACCCTGACAGCGGTCTCCCGGTTGACCAGATCTTCGGATGCAGCGTATTCCACCTGGATGTAATTCCTGCTCAACCCCCTGAGGAGCCCGGTCACCGGCTGCCACGTCTGTCCCAGGACCGGCAGGACCCTGCCGCAGAAGCGTTGCAGGAATGCGCCCTTTTTCATCGCCGCAGCCTCCCGCAGCCGCTCTCCCCGTTCCCTGACAACATTGGCGGGAACCTGGCCGGGCATCCCGGCCGCCCTGGTGCCGGCCCGCCGGGAAAAGGGAAACACATGCAGGTCGGAGAACGGCAACTCCTCCACCAGTTGCAGGGTCTCCCGAAATTCCTCATCCGTTTCGCCGGGGAAGCCGGCAATGATGTCGGCCCCGATAAAGGCGTCCGGCAGCGCGGCAGTGATCCTTGCCGCCAGGTCCCGGAAGAATCGGACCGTATAGCGTCGGCCCATGCGGTGCAGCACACTGTCGCTGCCGCTCTGCAAGGGAAGGTGCACATGGGGGCAGATGGCGTCAGAGGCGGCCATGAGCCCAAGCAGTTCATCGCTCAGTTCGTTGGGCTCAACCGAGCCGATCCGCAAGCGCGGCACAAGCCGTTCCTCCGTAATGCGTCGCACCAGGTCGGCCAACGACCGCCGGGGAGAGAGGTCGAGTCCGTAGGCCCCCAGGTGAATACCGGTCAACACCACCTCCCGGTAGTCGTTGGCGGCCAGTTCCCGCACTCCCTTCAGCACGTCATCAAGGGACACGCTGCGGCTTCTCCCGCGGGCAAAGGGGACGATACAGTAGGCGCAGAAGGAGTTACAGCCGTTCTGGGCCTGGAGAAAGGCACGGGTGTGTTCGGCAAAGCTCGAAAGCTCCAGCGGCCCGGCAACCTGTTCGACGTCGATGTCCGAGACGCGGCTTTCGCCCGCCTCCACGAGGCCGACAATATCCCCTTTTTCCCGGTTGCCCAGCACGCTGTCCACTTCGGGCATGCGTTCCAGTTCCCCCGACGCCACCTGGGCATAGCAGCCGGTGGCAACGACGCGAGCCTGGGGGTTCAGACGCCGGGCACGCCGGATCAGGCGGCGGGTCTCGGCGTCGGTGCGGGCCGTGACCGTGCAGGAGTTCACCACGTAGATGTCGGCAGGCTCGGTAAAGGGGACCACGCAATAACCGGCCTTTCGGAACTGTTCAGTCATGGCGGCGGACTCGAATTGGTTGGTCTTGCACCCCAGGGTTGCTATGGCGACACGTTTCATGCGGGTAGAGAATCCTTTTCCAGCTTTTTCAGTATCCAGGTAACGTAGACGACAACAATGACCGCGGCCGACCAGGTGACGATGAAGATTCCCCACCAGATGCCCATCGCCCCCCAGCCGAGTACGATGGCCAGCAGGGGGAAGGCCAGAAAAGGCGCCGCAATCTGCCGGTAGAGGCCGATAAACAGCGCAAAACCGGGACGCTTGACCCCCTGCATGGCCGAAACGCACACATACAGCAGGACATAGGCCGGGAACACGAACGACTCGATCCTCAGATAGCGGACCCCGGTGTCGATGACCGCTGCATCGCGGCTGAAGACCGACATCAACTCCGTGCTGAAGGCCAGCACCGCCACGGTGCCGATTGCCGCCAGGACAAAGCCGTAACGGAGCGACAGGGCCAGCACCTGGCGGACACGCATGAACTTTTCCGCACCATAGTTCTGGGCGGTCAGCGCCAGGGTGGAGATGTTCAACCCCATGATCGGCAAGAGGGCGATCTGTTCGATGCGGGTGCCGATGCCGTAGGCCGCCACCACCTCCCTGCCGAACCTCCCCGCGAACCAGGTGATGATAAATACCCCCAGGGTAACGGTCATCATGTTCAACGCGGATGGAAAGCCTTGCCTGAGCAACTCGCGGTAATAGTAGCTGCGGGGCCAAATCCCCCGTAAAGAAAAAGCCTGAAAGTCCCCCAAGGCCGAGATGCGGCTGAAGAGGTAGAAATTCCCCATGCATTGGGTCGCGAGCGTAGCCAGCGCAATGCCGGGCAGCCCCATGGGCGGCACTCCCAGGCCGCCGTACATGAACCACGGATCAAGGACCAGGTTGAGGAAAAAGGCCATTACCAGAAAATTGCGATAGGTGACCGTATTCCCGTAGGCATTGAGGATGGCGCTCATCACAAAGTTGAGCATGAAAAAGGTGGCGCCGCAGAGATACACGTTCATGTAGCCCAGCGCCAGGGAGAGATACTCTCCCTGGGCGCCCATGAAGATGAAGATGCGAGGGGCACAGGACAACCCCAGCATGGTAAGGGCAATGGCGTTCAGCAGCGCAAAGGAGAGCGCCTGAAACACGAACCTTTGGGCCTCCTCGTGCCGGCTGCGCCCCAGTGCGTTGCCGATCAGGGCCGTGGTGCCGCTGGAGATGCCCGAGCCGACCGCCAGGATGATGAAGAACACCGGAAAAGTGAGCGACATGGCCGCCAGGGCGGTGGTGGAGAGCCGGCCGCCGTACCAGGTATCCACCACGTTGAACATGGTGTTGAAAAAGAAACCGATCCCTGAGGGGATGGCCAGACGGCGGATCAGCGCTGGTATGGGGGCGGTGGTCAGGTCGGTGCTCATGTGAAATCGGTATTACTGGGCGATCGCATTCAACTCCACCCGGCTGCGGGATATAGTTTCCTTCTCCGGTGCCTTGAACGGGTCGTCATTCTTCTGGAAGACCCTCTCGGCCGGGAGGTGTTCCTTTGTCACCAGGTAATCCATGACCGCCACCACCCGCTCGTGTGCCAGGGTATTCAACTCCGGCGTCCCGATTACGGTGTTGGCGATGATCAGCTTCTTCATCTCCTCGGGCGGCAGGGTCTTGACCAGACCCACGATATTGCGCGGCTTGGGGAATTTTTCCTTTTTGTAGACCGCGGCCAGATAAGTCTGGTATTCATCCGGCCCTACCTTGATGTTCTCAGCCTTTTCACCCTCCGGCAAGGTCCCCTGCCTTCCCAGGGCAAGGATTTTTTCCCCCCTTACCTTCCGCTCCAGCAGTTCGCGGCGGTACGCCTCGCCATCCTTTTCCCGGTCCACGTACCCCTTCAACTCCACCTTGAGGGCCGGCCGGTCCAGGAGCGCCTTGGCGAGGGCGTCCAGCTTCTGCTCTTCCAGGGGCGGGATAGTGCTGGTGCCGTAACTGAACTGGATAGCGCTGAGATCATGACCACCGCCGAACATGGACGAGAGGAGCGAGAGGGGCGAGGTGACGGCCTTGACCATCAGGTTCCTGATGACCTGAAAGACCAGCTTCCAGACGCTGAATGTGGGGTCATCGGTGCGGCCGGAGACCGGTACGTCCAGGTGGATCTCCCCCTTGCGGTCCTTGAGCAGGGCCAGCCCCAGCTTGACCGGCAGCTTGGTGGCCTTGTCGCTCTCCACCCTTTCGCCGAAGGTGAACTGGTCGATAAAGATGCTGTTCGAGGCATTGAGTTGCTTCTTCTCGATGTGGTAGGAGAGGTCCAGGTAGAGCTTGCCCTTCTCCACCGTGTACCCCAGGTAGGTGCCGGAATAGGGGGTAACGGGCGACAGTTCGATGTCGCGGAAGGAGACCTTCAGGTCCACGAACAGATCGTCCCGCAGCGGGTTGATCCGGCCGGTGATCTGGAGCGGTGAGTGGTTTTCCAGGTTGCCGCGCAGGTCCACGTCCGCAAACTTCGACTCCTCTGAACTGAGTCCGCTGACCCGGCCGCCCAAATTGTAGAAGGTGGTGGCAAAATGCTGCGGCAGGTGGTTGTCGCTAAAGGACAGGGTGCCGTCCTGGATCGTCACGTTGCCGATCCGGATCTGCTTCTTGGCAGTTGTCGCCTGCTGAGGGGCGGTTGCGGCCTGCGGCCCGGGCTGCGGAGGGGTGGTGGGCGCCACGATTGCCGAAGCCGGAGCCGGCTCCTGTTTGGGCTTTTTCACCAGGTTCTGCAGGTTCAGGGTGCCGTCCTTGAGCACGATGATACGGGAGTAGACCCCGTTGAGGGCAATCTGACGCAGGGCCAGGCTGAAGGGTTCCAGGTTGCCCTGGATGTCGTCCAGTTGCAGGCTCTCCCACTTGAGCAGGTCTTCCTCGGCCACGGTGTCGATGGCATGGAAGCCCCGGATGCCGGCATTTCCCTTGAACGTTCCGGTCGGCTTGCTCCCCTTGAGGGCGATATCCAGATTCATGGTGGTGTCGGCAGATCCGCCCTGGATGAAGACGTTGAGATTGGAGGGGAAATAGGCCTCAAAGTCGCGGAGCGGCAACCGCCCCACGCTGATGCTCCCCTTGTAGCGGAAGGGGATGGGCGTGATAATACCGCCGGCCTTGAGCGGGGTGGCCTTGTTGAAGATCGAGGAGAAGCGCAGCGTTGCCGGGGTAAACCTCGGACCGTTCAGGTTGGCCAGGGTGAGGCTGGTGTTGCGCAACGTGAAGCGAGGCCGTTCCTTGAGCGTCTTGTCGGTAAAGGCGCCGGCGAGCCTGTCGATACGGACCTTTTTGATGCGAAAGGTGAACGGCTTGGAATGGGGCTGTCCCGTTGAGGCGGCTGCTTTCCCGGCCGTGGGCCGTTTCCGCGCCGCGGGTGTCCCTTGGGGCTTCCTCAACAGGGACAGGAGCGAGATCCCTCCATCAGCCTCGCGGGAGAGGGAGACGGTGCCCTGGGCAAGTATGATGTTGTCCAGGTCAAGGCGGTTCTCCTGTTGCCGGTAGGTAGCGCCGTTCACCTCCAGGCGCCCCAGGCCGAGCCCCTCCTTGTCGCCGTAACGCACCGAGAGTCCGCTCAGGGCCAGGTCTGCCCGTTCCACGTCCAGCCCGCTCTCCCGGGAATAGGCCGCATCAACGGACAGATCCAGGCTTCCCTTGAGAGGTGCCGTCAGAAAACGGGCCAGGTAGGGCCACCCCCTCTGGAGCTTCAGGTCGTTCAACTCGGCAGAAACCGTGGCCTTGAGCGGCGCCAGGGTGAAAGCGCCGTCGGCACTCAAGCCGGCCTCGTTGTCCAGGAGCAGCGACACTTCATAAGCAGCCGCTTTGCCGGGCTCTGTGGTGAAGCCCTTCACCGTTGCATCGATACCGGTGATGTCCCCTTTGAAGCCTCCCTTTGGAAAGGCATCGTTGACATGGAGCACACCATTTTTGAAATCGAACGTGCCGATCCGCACCAGCGCATCAGGGCCGCTCTTCGCATCCGGCACAGACTTCTCAGCAGCCTCGGCAACCGCTTTCTTCCCTGCCCCTGCCGGTTGCGGCAGCAGGCGGCTGTACATCCACTCCCCTGCGGCACTGCGGCCTGCAAACAACTCGAACCCCTCCATGGTGACCGTATCCAGCAGAAAGCGCCGGGCAAAGAGTTCCAGGTCCGACGCGCTCACCCGGAGCATCGGGAGCCTGAACAGCGGCTGCCCTTCTTTCAGGTTAACGCCGATGTTGTCCAGTTGCACCAGACCCTTGATGGCCAGTTCCGGTTTTCTGTCGGCCGATATGCGGTAGCTGACATCCGTGGCGATGGTCAGCGTGCCGGACGCCAGGTCAGCCGGCGGCCTGACCGGCACGTAGGCCACATAGCCTGGCAGGTCCAGATGTTGAAGGTTGACGTGCACCGATGTTTCCAAGGTCTTGCTGAGCGGTTTCACCTTGCCGGAAAAGCTGAAGGGGGCGCCGTTCACCAGGGCCGAGATGTGAGGATCGGTGTATTTCTCCACCAGATAAGGGATGTTGCTGATAAAGGGGACCACAATCCTGAGGTTGCGGACGGTGTGCTTTCTCCCCCCTGCCACGGCCCGGTCGTCAAAATCCACGGAACCGTCGGCAAGGGTGATGTTGTTGATGGAGAAGCGGAATTCTCCCTTGGATTCCTTTTTGGGCTTGGCCTTCTGGCGCTCGATGATGTCGTTGAAGCTGTACCTGTTGGCGGCAAGGCGGGCAAAGGAGATGGAAGGCGCATCGACGGAGACCCGGGACAGGATCAGGGCGCGTTTGTAGATCGAGGCAGGGCTGAGTGAGGCGGCTAGGCGGCCGATGGAGACAAAGGGGCCACCACCCTTCTCATCGATGGCAAGGCCGCTGACCGTGACCGTGAGGGTGAAGGGATTGATGCTGACCTTCTCGATGCGGACCTTCCTGCCGGTGGCCTCCCCTATGGCCGAAACCGCTTGGCTGCGGACGATGAGCGGCAGAATGGCGGCGGTGAAGAGAAGTAACGCAGCAACAATGGCAAAAATGATCAGAGCTGTTTTTTTACGTTTCGACATGGCGGCCTCGCGGTAAAGGCGGATCAGCAAAAGATGTGCTTGCCTGTAGATAATACCACGAAAGCATCACCATCATAATCTCAAAATCGGCATTTCCGCCACAGAGACACAGAGAAATGCAAAAGACATTTTGGGGAGTAAAACCATCATCAAAGTCGTTGATTATTACTTGCTTTACTCCTGGTTTTCTCTGTGTCTCCGTGTCTCTGTGGCAGGTTCGGATTTTCTCAAAGGTTTCTCCGTATCTTGTGAGACTCTGCGGCACATGACCTGACGAAAAAGGCCGCGCAGACGGTAGCTGCGCGGCCCTGTGAAACGTACCCCGACTGTCGCCCCTACCCCTTCCAACCTTTGGCGCCGCGCCCGATGGCCACGGCGCCGGTTCGGACCAACTCCTTCAACCCCAGGGGCCGGAGCAGTTCCAGGAGGGCATCCATCTTCACCGGGTTTCCGGTGGCCTCGACGGTGTACGACTTGGGGGTGACATCGATGATCTTGGCG
>JBEKFJ010000137.1:0-8025 GCA_050013355.1 Oryzomonas sp. | reverse complement strand
CCAACTGGTAGACCGAGAAGATCATGCCGGCCCGGGTATTGCTCATGCCCCATTCCTGCCGCAGGATGGGGAGGATGGCCGAGTAGTTGATGAACACCTGCATAATGAAGAGCTGGCAAAGACACACGAGCAACAGCCAACGGGTATTCTCCCCCTCCTGAGCGGTGCCTGGGCAGCGGGTCTGACTGCTCATGGAAACAAATCCGCTTCCTTGAATCGTTTGCCGTCGCGGTCCTTGGCTGAAACGGTCGGCGCTTCGCCGGCAAGGGGCCACGCGATTGCCAGGTCGGGATCGTTCCAAACGATGCAGCGTTCGTGTTCCGGTACCCAGTAGTCGGTGGTCAGGTAGAGAAACTCGGCATACTCCGAGGTGACGCAGAAGCCGTGGGCAAATCCCGCCGGCACCCACATCTGGCGCTTGTTCTCCGCGGAAAGGCTGGTCCCGAACCAAGCGCCGAACGTGGGCGAACTGCGGCGGATATCCACTGCCACGTCGAAAACCTCGCCGGAGATGACCCGCACCAGTTTTCCCTGGGGATGCCGGATCTGGTAGTGGAGCCCGCGCAGGACCCCCCTGGCCGAGCGTGAGTGGTTGTGCTGGACAAAGGTGACATCGAGTGCGGTCAACTGGCGCCAAACCCGTTCGTTGAAGCTCTCGAAGAAAAACCCGCGCTCGTCGCCGAACACCTTGGGTTCGAGGATAAGGACATCGGGAATGGCTGTTCTGATGATGTTCATGGCTGCTCCGGAGGCAATGAGGTGGTGAACCTTTCTAACAAATTTCCGGAGCATGCCGCAAGAGATACTTTTTTGGGAGGCATGCCCCTAACAAGGTGGATTTTTCTGAAAAGAGCGGTATGATATCGTCATGATAAATTCTACAATCTTGTCCAACGGCGTCAGACTCATCAGTCAGCGTGTCGAACATATGCACACCGCATCCATCGGCATCTGGGTGGCCAACGGCACGCGCCACGAATCACCGGACCATAACGGCATCGCCCACTTCATCGAACATCTCCTCTTCAAGGGAACCAAACGGCGCACCGCACGGCAGATATCCCACGAGATCGACTCGATGGGGGGTATCCTCAATGCCTTCACCGGCCACGAATATGTCTGCTATTACGCCAAGGTGCTGGCCTCTTTCCTCCCCAGGGTTGCGGACCTCCTGACCGATATCTTTCTCCATTCGAATTTTCCGGCCGACGAGATCGAGCGCGAACGGAAGGTGATCCTCCAGGAGATCAAGATGCGGGATGACGCGCCGGAAGAGTGCATCCACGACCATTTTCACCAGAGCTTCTGGAAAGGACATCCGCTGGGGTTATCAGTGCTTGGCTCGGAAGAGACCATCAGCCGGATTTCACGTGACGACATCGTCGCGTACAAACAGAGCCGTTACCGCCCCGAGGATATCATCATCTCGGCTGCCGGCAACGTGAACCACGGTGAGTTGATCAATCTCATGGAAACGGCTTTTTCGGGGGTTTCATCAAGCTGGGCTCCCCAGGGACATGTCGGAGAGCTTGTTACTTCACCCGGCCGGAGTATCAATCTTATCGAGCGCGACCTGGAACAATCCCTGATCTGCATGGGAACCCGGGCCCTACCCCAGAATCATCCCGACCGCTATGCCCTGTTTCTGCTCAACACCATTCTTGGGGGCGGCATGAGCTCGCGTCTCTTTGAAGAGGTGCGCGAGAAAAAGGGCTTGGCTTATTCGGTCTATTCCTATGTCATCTCCCACGCCGATTCGGGGTCGCTGGTGGTTTACGCCGGAACGGAACATGGGCATTGCCGTGAGGTCATCGACATCGCCCTGAGGGAGATGGGGCGGATGAAGCGTGAAGAGGTTCCGGCGGACGAACTCAATTCTGCCCGTGAACAACTCAAGGGAAAGATCCTCATGTCCCTGGAAAGCACCGACAGCCTGATGACCCGCCTGGCCAAGAATGAGATATATCTCCAGCGTTATCAACCGGTCGAGGAGGTTTTGGCCGGCTTTGACGCCGTCAACGCCGATGATATCCTGTCCTTGGCGAGCGAACTGTTTGACGGCAGCAGGCTGAATCTCGAAGTAATGGGCAAAACGGCCGCTCTTGATCTGGACGAGGAACGGCTGGTCTTTTGATGCCCTCGTTCAACCCGAAAAAAAGCATTTGCCACAGAGCCATAGAAAGGCTGACATCTGCCACAGAGACTCAGAGACACTGAGGTCCACAGAGAAAAGCAATAAACTATTTTTCTGTAGTACCATCATCAAGAATCGTTGTTTTTGCTTGCCTTACTCCTGGTTTTCTCTGTGTCTCCGTGGCAGGTTTGGATTTTTCTCTGCGTCTTGTGGCAGAACTGCCGATTTTAGGTTCAATCCCTGCCGGTGTGGCCAAAACCTCCTGCGCCGCGTGAACTGTTCTGGCCGAACTCATCAACAATACTCAATTCCGCTTGAGCTACCGGTACGAACAACATCTGGCATATGCGCTCACCGGGCTCCACGGTGTAAGCCGCCGCGCCCCGGTTGAGGATACCGATACCGATTTCCCCCTGGTAGTCCGAATCGATAACTCCGACACTATTTGCCAGTACGATCCCGTGTTTGATGCCCAGCCCGGAGCGCGGCACCAGCAGGGCCACCATGCTCCGGTCATGGATGCTGATGGCTATGCCGCTGGGGATCAGCACGGTCTGGCCCGGCTGCACAGTCAGGGGGGCGTCCAGGCAGGCCCTCAAGTCCATGGCCGCCGAACCTCCGGTGGCATAGGTCGGGAGCGGGATGCGCGACCCCATCAGGGGGCTCATGATTTTGGTTTCAATTTTGTGCCCGTTCATGATAGTTTTCCCGGCAATTCAGAATAAATGGATTTGGCTGCCACCATAACCAGAGCTGTCGCC
Source organism: Oryzomonas sp. (assembly GCA_050013355.1). Lineage (GTDB taxonomy): Bacteria > Desulfobacterota > Desulfuromonadia > Geobacterales > Pseudopelobacteraceae > Oryzomonas. Next base: position 5,130 of record JBEKFJ010000137.1, on the reverse strand, counting down.
AAGCGCAACCAAAATCTGACGGTGCAAAGGAATCGTAAGCGATGAAAGATCCTAGAATCACTCAGTTCGCAGAGATACTGGTGGACTATTCAACACGAGTGAAAAAGGGCGATGTGGTGCTGATCAACACCGCAGGACTCGAAGCGCTTCCCCTGGTCAAGGAACTCCACTCCCTTTGCCTTAAACGGGGCGCCGCGTATGTCGAGTATGCCTTTTCCGTTCCCGAGATCGACCGCAATTTCTACAACCTGGCCAACAAGCAGCAGTTGGGCCGTTTTCCCCAGCACAAACTGGACTTCTTCAAGACGCTGACCGTCTACATCGGCATCGCGGCCGGCGACAACTCCATGGTCATGGCCAATGCCCGCCAGGAGGCCATGGTGGCCTACCAGAAGCTCACCAAACCACTGGTGGACCAGCGGGTCAAGCATACCCGCTGGGTGGTTACCCGCTACCCAACCCATGCTGCTGCCCAGGAAGCCGGGATGAGCCTGGATGAGTACGAGGATTACCTGTTTTCGGCCTGCTGTATCGATTGGCACTCAGAATCGAAAAAACAGGCCAGACTCAAGAAGCTGATAGACAAAACCAAAGAGGTCCGTATCGTTGCGCCGGATACGGATCTGACCTTCAGCATCGAAGGCATGCCGGGGATCAAATGCGACGGACGTTTGAACATGCCGGACGGCGAGGTGTTCACCGCACCGGTCAGGGATTCGGTCCAGGGGCATATAACCTATAATTGTCCCAGCATCTACCAGGGCAAGGAATTCAACGGCGTGCGGTTCGAGTTCAGGGACGGCAGGATCGTCAAGGCCTACGCCGAGGCCGGCATGAGCGGGGCGCTCAACAAGATCCTGGATACCGATGAGGGAGCCCGCTATATCGGCGAGTTCTCCCTGGGGATCAATCCGGGCATTCGCCGGCCGATGCGGAATATCCTCTTTGACGAGAAGATCTTCGGCTCGATCCACTTCACCCCGGGCCAGGCCTACGATGAGTGCGACAACGGCAACCGCTCCGCCGTGCACTGGGATCTGGTCAGAATCCTTTCCGACGGCGAAATCCGGTTCGACGGCGTCCTGATCCAGAAACAAGGCACATTCGTCCACAGGGACCTGCTGGAACTGAATCCGTGACGGTTATATGAGTAGACTGAAGCAACCCGAAATAGAATTTGAACACAATGATTTTGAGTGCGTGTCTCTCGACGATGAACTCCGGGCGGATGAGCGTTGCCGGGAATTGCTCAAACGTTTCTACCTGAATCTGGTCAAAAGCGGCATGACGCCGGAACAGGCATCGGAGTTGACCTTCAGCGCCGATCTCTACCTGCGGGACTTTGTCGTGGATTTTGCCCGCCAGAATGTGGTTCGGCCACAACCCGGCCTCGTCAGACGATTTGCTGCGACGTGGTTCATCACCCATACGCTCGATCCGGAGATGCGCATTCTGGAGCGGCATCTGGAAGGTATCCGGGAGTTGTATCGCTATCTGCACGGGCAGCACCTGATCTCCCGAGAAGAGCTGGATTTTCTTGAGGATGAGGCGGCGCAGACCGACTATTACCGCCGACGTATCGAGAGCTTCCTCGCCATTGTCGGTGATGGCTATTTTGCCTGGGAGGCGGAGTGTCCCCTGCGGGGCTAATATATATTGTCCCGTGCGGTTAGTTCGTACTCGTTCTTCCGGCTCTTAAGGCCTTTGCCGTCGTTGCGGCTCCTAGATGTAGGCCCTGCTACACCTGCGTCGCCGCGCCTTGGCACCAGCCAAAATAGCAAAGGAATTACTTCCCACAACTAACCGCACGGGACACTAAAGGGAGGACCATGACGGGCAAACGATTGAAAGAGATGACCATAATGATCCTGGCCCAGGAACACATCCGGAAGGAGTGGTATTTCGACTTCGACGCAGAGGTCTTTCGGCATTTTTGCGAGAATCTGTCGCGGGACATGAAAAGGCTTGGCATTACGCTCAACATCGTACATAACCGCGATACAACCATCAGGATCGCAAGCTATGCCGACCTGTTGAACAGCGTCAGGATATCCTCGCCCGATGACGGCCATGTCAATCAGTGTGTCGGGCATATCATCGGCAAGAGCGAACATCTCGACATCATGGAGGATATCGGGACAGCTTTGCGGCGGGTTGCCTTTGCCCCGGAAACCATCGCACCGTCCGGCGAGTTTCGAAAGGTATGCCACAACTGCGGTTGCGGGTGTTGAAAATGAGCCATGAAAGATAGCACAGACAGATTCGAAGCGTTGCTGGAAAGGGTGGAGCGGCTCATCGAAGGGATGATGCCTGCCGCACCCGCTCCCCCTGATTGTGAACATTTTCTGGCGTTTCGCTGGGAGCGGATGGGAGATCGGGGCCGGCTGACGCCGGTGATGTACCCCCATCTCTACGATCTGGACGAGTTGGTGGGCATTGACGACATCAAGGAAGATGTCATTCGCAACACCACTCAGTTCGTTCTCGGGCTGCCGGCCAACAATGTACTCCTGTGGGGCGAACGGGGGTGCGGCAAATCGTCGTTGGTTAAGGGACTCCTGAAGCCGTTCGCCTCCCAGGGATTGCGGATCGTTGAACTCAAACGCTGGGATATCATGTCGCTGCCCCACATTACTTCCCTTTTGCGGGGGGCGCCGTACCGCTTTCTCCTGTTTTGCGACGACCTTTCCTTCGATGAAGGGGAGGGGGATTTTCGCGCCCTCAAGACCCTGCTGGACGGCGATATAGAGGAGCGCCCCGGCAATGTGCTGATCTATGCGACCTCAAATCGCCGTCATCTCATGCCGGAACGGATGGGGGACAACACCGGCGAACTGGAGATACATCCCGAGGAGGCCGTGGGGGAAAAACTGGCTTTGTCCGACCGTTTTGGCTTGACCTTCGGTTTTTACAGTCTCGACCAGGATGAGTATCTTGACGTGGTCCGCTATTATGCGGCCCGCAGGGGACTTCCGGTAAAAGACCCGGAATTGTGCTCCCTGGCATTGAAGTGGTCGTTGTATAGTGCCCGTCGCAGCGGACGTTCGGCCCGCCAATTCGTGGATGATCTCGAAGGGCGTCTGGGGCTGTCCAAAAATGGCAGGAGGGCGAAGCCCTCCTCTTGACCGGTTCATGTGATGTTTACGGCGCTATCAACCCTTGGAAAGTAGTAGCCTTAATAGACGTTATGGTGTATTTATTAAAGTTATCACACCGTGTGAACACCAGATCAGGGTAGCGCAATGATCGCCCGGATTCAGGTACAAAGTAAGCGATTGCTGTCAACCCCCTTTCTGCGAAGGAGATGCAGTTTATGACCACCGCCGTCATACCGGAAACCGTCAGGAAGCTTCTGGCATCACAACCTATTGAGCTGCCGATCTTTCATCCTGTCGCAATTAAGCTGCAGCAGATGCTTTCCGATTATGACTTTACGGTGGATGAGGTCGCCAATGTGGCAACTGAGGACCAGTCTTTGGCGACCCAGATGCTGAAGATGGCCAATTCGCCCATGTATATGGGGCGCACCAAGGTCGCCACCATCAAGGAGGCCGTCATCCGTCTTGGGGCGCAACAGGTCATCAACCTCGCCATAGCCGCATCCCAGGCCGCTATACACTCCTCCCGGAATGAGGCGCTCAACCGTTACATGAAGCAGCTTTGGCTCCATAGTCACGGCTCGGCCCTCGGCGCGCGCTGGCTTGCCCACACCTGCGGCGTGCGTGGGGTTGCCGACGAAACCTATCTGGCAGCGCTTCTGCATGATGTGGGCAAGCTCTACCTGCTCAAGGCAATCGAGCGTCTGGTGGATGCCGGCGTGATCAGCTCCATGTTCGACGAAGAACTGATCGCCGACATCTTCGAGGTCATGCACGTCGAACAGGGCTACCGACTGATGCAGCACTGGAACTTCCCGGCCATGTACTGTGATGTGGTCCGGGATCACCATATCGAGCAGTGGGATGTGGTCAACAAGATGCTGACTATCGTCCGTTTCGTCAACCTGGCCTGCCACAGGATCGGTCTCGGTCTGATACACGAACCCGAATTGTCGCTGATCGAAACCAGAGAGGCTGAGGTCCTCGATCTCAGCGATTTCCAGATTGCAGAGCTTGAAGCGCTGTTGGAAGAATCCCGGGAAGGCGGGTTTGCCTGACCTTTATCCGGCGTGCTTATTTTTTCAATTTGTAATCGAACGATACTAAATATGGAAGATGAGTTAGAACCGATGAGAGATGAGAGATGAGAAAGGCGGATAAAAAAATTTTCTCTCATCCCTCGTCCCTCATCTCTCATCCGTCTTTATCAACCCGCCTCCGCTGCTACCTTGCGCTTCTTCGGCCGACACAATGGCTGAAAAACCTGATGATCTTCTTTCCGCCCTTTCTGGGGGGAACGCTTACGTCCGTTGTCCGTCCCGCTGCGCTGATCCCGTTCGCATCCTTCTGTCTGGCGTCGAGCGCTACCTATATCCTCAACGATCTTCTGGATATTGAAAATGATCGCAACCATCCCGACAAGAGACTGCGGCCATTGCCGTCCGGCCGGATATCATCCGCCTCCGCCGGCATGCTTGCCTTTGCGCTTTCTCTTGTAGCCTTGGGACTTGCCTGGCTGGTATCAACATCGTTTCTGCTCTTTCTGTTGATTTACGGTCTCGTCTCCTGCGCCTATTCGATCAAATTGAAAGAATATGCGCTGATTGACATTTTTTGCATATCGGCCGGATTTCTGCTGAGGCTCGAAGCCGGGGGGGCTGCTTTCGGGGTGACGATCTCGGAGTGGCTTTTCCTGAGCGTGTTTTTGCTGGCGATCTTCCTCTGCACCGGCAAGCGCCTCAGCGAGAAGAACCGCCTGGGTGCAACTGCCGCCAACCACCGCAAGGCCCTTGCCACCTATCCCGAAGGCTTTTTAAACGGAACCATGTACATGACCGGCTCAGCCGTGCTGGTGACCTACACCCTCTACGTGATCACGCGTCACTCGGCGGTGCTCATCTACTCGGTTCCGCTCTGCTGTTTCGGACTTTTGCGCTATATCCTCAGGGTTCAGTCGGGGAAGGGGGGCGATCCGACGGAGTCACTGCTCAGGGATATGCCTCTCTTTATCGTTGGGATTGCCTGGGCGGTG
>JBEKFJ010000136.1:0-8087 GCA_050013355.1 Oryzomonas sp. | reverse complement strand
CCATCTTAGGCGACGGCCGGGTGACCCTGATTGTCGATCCGGCCGGACTCATCGACGGCGGTGAAGGCGCTTCCGGCAGGTAAGCCATTGGCCGTCCGAAAATTTTTTCAGCCGCCGCAGGCCGGCGTTTCGGCCGTGTCTGAAAACACCTGGAATATATGGTAGAATAAAAAATCGTCAATTCGATAGCTTCACAGACATGCCGGCGTTTTGGAGTAAACGCCAAACACAAGCCCAAAAGGACTGACCGTGCCAATTTCAGATAATGATTTCATACAACTTCGCGACTTCATCTACAACATCTGCGGCATGTACTTCCATACCACCAAGAAGTACTTTCTGGAGAGCCGTCTTGCCCGGAGAATGGAGGCGACCGGCGCCAAATCGCATCTGGAGTATTATCAACTTCTCAAATCGCCCCGCGGCGCAGAGGAGTTGAAGTATCTGATGGATGAGATCACCACCAATGAAACCTACTTTTTTCGCAATGTGCCCCAACTGACCGCCCTGGAAACAAAGCTTTTGCCGGAGCTCGTCGAGACCAAGAACAAGATGGGCTTTCGCAAGCTGCGCATCTGGAGTGCCGGGTCATCGTCGGGCGAAGAGGCCTATACCATGTCCATGATGCTGCTGGAAAAGCGCTCTACGCTCCTCAAGGACTGGATCATCGAGATCGTCGGCACCGATATCAATGAAACCGTCATCTCCCAGGCCAAGGAGGGGATTTACAACGCCTATTCGGTCCGCAACATCCCCGATACCTACAAGCGTAAATATATCAGGGAGGAGAACGGCAAGTTCCTCCTGTCGCCTGAGGTCAAGAAGTTCGTAACGTTCAACAAGCTCAACCTGTACGACGATTCCAAGATGATCTTCATGAAGAGCTTTGACTTTATCTTTTGCGCCAATGTGCTGATCTATTTCGATACTGCTTCAAAATCCAAGGTTGTCCAACACTTTTACAACAACCTGCAACCATACGGTTACTTCTTTGTAGGTCAATCCGAGTCCCTGCACGGGGTCAACGACAAGTTCAAGACGGTCCACTTCCCCGGCGGCTTCACCTATAAAAAATAGCCAAAAAAAGGTATATACCATGGACAAGCTCGCGATGATGAAGAGAGCGGAAGAGTTGGTCGGCACCATCGAGGACCTGCCGACGATTCCGGTAGTCGCCACCCAGGTGCTGCTTCTGCTCGATAAACCGGAGGTAAGGATCGAGGAGGTGGCTGACCTGATGCTGACCGATCAGGTCATGACAGCCCGGGTAATCAAGATGGTAAACTCGCCGGTTTTCAAGCCCGGCCACGAGATAACCTCCCTCAAGCTGGCGCTTGTCTACCTCGGTATGAAACATATACGCGAAGTGGCCCTGACCACGTCTCTCATCGACGCCTTTGGCTCCGATACGGGTAATTTCGAGATCAGCGCCTTCTGGGAGCACTCCTTCGGGGTCGGCATGGTCTCCAAGATCATAGCCGGGAAGATCGGGTATCCTGATCTGGAAAAGGCCTACATCGGCGGTATTATCCATGACCTGGGCGTGGTCTTTCTGAGTCAGTATCAGCGCGAGGAATTTCAGGCGGTGCTGGACAGCATCAAGGGCAAGCCGATCAAACTGGTTGATGCCGAGGCCGAACGGCTGGGCACGACCCATTGCGAGATCGGCCTGTGCATGGCCCGGAAATGGAATTTTCCCGAGGTGTACTGCGAGTTGATTTCGTATCATCACGCGCCCACAGAGGCAACCATCGACCCGGTCTTGTGCGCCATTGTCAACCTGTCGGACCTGTTCTGCAGTGTGCGTGAGCTTAATTACGGCGGGAGGGAGTGGGTCAGCTTCAATCTGTCCGAAGAAGATGCCTGGCAGATACTCAGGAAAGAGGCCCCGAATCTGGCAAACCTTGACGTGGAACGTTTCTGCTATGAATTGGACGATGCCATTCCCGACGTCAAGGCATTGGTCGGTTCGATCTTCAACTCGCATGAGCAAACGGGGGATTGATGTTTACTTCCCAAAGCGGAAAAACACGGGTGTTGATCGTTGATGACTCTTCGTTCATGCGCATGGCGATTCGCAGCGTGCTTTCCAAGGACCCCTCCTTTGATATCGTGGGCACGGCAGCGGATGGTATGGAGGGTGTGGAGAAGGCCATCGCCCTCAAGCCGGACGTTATAACCATGGACGTCGAGATGCCGCGCATGGACGGCATCGCGGCCCTGCGGCAGATCATGGCCAAGGCGCCCACCAGGGTGCTCATGGTCTCCACCCTTACCAACGAAGGGGCCAAGGCCACCTTTGAGGCCCTTGACGCCGGTGCCATCGATTACATCCCCAAGAACGTCACCGACTCGGCCGAGGCCCAGAATATCTTCCGCGAGGAGTTGATGCGCAAGGTCAGGGAAGCCGGCAAGTCGCGTTTCGGCCACACTATGACGCCTTCCGTTGCACGGCCGGGTGTCGTCGCCCCCGCCGTTACACCTCTGCGCCGCCCGACGGCATCGAGGTTTACCGGCAAAAAGATCAATTATGTGGGGATAGGTGCTTCGACCGGAGGCCCGGTGGCGCTTCAGGAGGTACTCTCCCGTATTCCCGTCAATTTTCCCTACGGCATCATTGTCGGTATCCATATGCCTAAGGCGTTTACCGGCCCCTATGCCGATCGTCTGAATGCCAAATGCTCCATGAACATTCGCGAGGCGGTGGACGGAGATGTGCTCAAGCCGGGATTGGCGCTGATCGCCCCCGGCGGCATGCATACCACCCTGGTTCGTCATGGGGCGAGCGTAATGGTCAAGACGGTTCCTACCAGCGCCTATCCGCAATATGTGTACATTCCCTCGGTGGACCTTATGATTTCGAGCTTGGCCGAGGCTACCAACGGCTCCATGCTGGGGGTCATCCTGACCGGCATGGGCAACGACGGTTTCAAGGGTATGCAGCTTTTGAAAAACAAGGGGGGGGTGACCATTGTCCAGGACGAGGCAACATCGACCATCTACGGCATGCCCAGGGCCTGCGTCGAGGGAGGGGTGGCCGATGAAGTGCTGCCTCTGGGGCAGATCGGTTTTGAAATATCCAAGTTTGTCGGGTAGTACGTACGGCTTTCTTATGAAAAAATGAGGAACAACAAAGGGCAACCCCAAGCGGGGGTGCCCTTTGTTGTTTCATCTTTGGGCGTGAACAACCAGGCCTTTGGGGGTGGTCACTACCTTACAGTTGGAAAATCCCTGCCGTTTCAGGCGTCGCAGGATGAAAAAGGCGGCAATAGGGTGAACGTGGGGCAGCACCAAGGGAAAATTACCCAGGGGAAGCTTTCTTATGGCCTGCCACGTAGCCCGCACCCGCCACCTTTCCAGACGGAAACTAGCTATGCTCGCTGGTTTCATGGAATTCCAGTTCCTTCCAGTTTTCCAACGTGTTGTCCAGCCGCCATTGGCTGCCTGCCATGTAGGTCAGCTTTCCCTCCCCGTCGATATAGAGATGCATGACCTCCTTCTTCTCGAACTCCTCGATCTTCCTCTTCTCGCCGGCGACCCAGCGGGCGGTCACATAGCTGACCGGCTCAAAGGCAACCTTGACGCCGTATTCGAACTCCAGGCGGTGCATGACCACCTCGAATTGCAGCAGGCCGACCGCCCCGATGACCCAGTCGGCTCCCATCAGCGGTTTGAATACCTGGGTGGCGCCCTCTTCGGCCAGTTGAACCAGGCCTTTTTCCAGTGCCTTCGATTTCATGGGATTGAGCAGCCGCACCTTGCGGAAATGTTCCGGGGCAAAGCTGGGGATGCCGGTGAATTTCAACTCTTCTCCCTGGGTAAAGGTGTCGCCGATCTTGATGGTGCCGTGGTTGTGAATGCCGATGATGTCGCCCGGCCAGGCCTCTTCGACGTTGGTCCGGTCCTGGGCCATGAAGATGGTGGCGTTGGCGATCTGCACCTCGCGCCCCAGGCGTACGTGCCGCACCTTCATGCCGCGGGAGAACTTGCCGGAGCAGATGCGAAAGAAGGCGATCCGGTCGCGGTGGGCAGGGTCCATGTTCGCCTGGATCTTGAAGGTAAAGCCGCTGAAGGGTTCCTCATAGGGTGACACGGCCCGGCTGGTCGTTTCGCGGGGAAGCGGCGCCGGGGCATGCTCCACAAAGGCGTCCAGAAGCTGCTGGACGCCGAAGGTGTTGATGGCGCTGCCGAAAAAGACCGGCGTCTGCCGGCCGGCCAGGTAGGCCTCTTTGTCGAAGGGGTGGGCCGCGCCTTCCAGGAGTTCCACATTATGGCGCAGTTCATCCACCTGGCTTCCCAACAGCTCGTCCAGCAGCGGGTCGCCCAGGCCGGTGGCCGTCAGCACCCGGCCGGTGCCGTTGGCCGCATCGGGGTCGAAAAAGGTAAGTTCCTTGGTATGGAGATGGTAGGTTCCGCGGAAGCGCTTGCCCATCCCCACCGGCCAGGTGACCGGGGCGGTCTGTATCTGCAGGTTCTTCTCGATATCGTCCAACAGGTCCAGGGGGTCTTGCCCCTCCCGGTCCAGCTTGTTCATGAAGGTCATGATCGGGGTATGGCGCAGGCGGCAGACCTCCAGAAGCTTTTTGGTCTGGCTCTCGACCCCCTTGACCGAATCGATCACCATCAAAACTGAGTCAACGGCGGTCAAGACCCGGTAGGTATCCTCCGAGAAGTCATTGTGTCCGGGGGTGTCCAGCAGGTTGATCTCGCAGCCGGAATACGCGAATTTCATGACCGACGAGGTGACGGAGATACCGCGCTGCTTCTCCAACTCCATCCAGTCGGAGGTGGCGTGGCGGGCGCTCTTACGGGCGCGGACCTCTCCGGCCTGCTGGATGGCGCCGCCAAACAGCAGCAATTTTTCGGTGATGGTGGTCTTGCCGGCGTCAGGGTGGCTGATGATGGCAAAGGTGCGGCGCTTGTCCACTTCCTGCTGATTATACCTTTCCACGTATGCTCCTTTATCAATCGAAAGGCGGGCTCGGCCCGCCTTGGTTTACATTATATGTTCACAGGGCATGGTATGCCCCTATGACCTGAATACCAGGCGGTCGAGGCACCAGCGGCCGCCGCCGGCGAGAACCAGGTAGAGCGCCATTCCCAACAGCGCGATGTTGAATTCGATGCCGTGTCCGCGGCCCGGTATGCAATAGGTGTTCAGGAAAAAACCGTTCACCCAACTGACCTTGTAGATGGCCACCAACATGACTGCCGATATGCCGGCCGCCGAAAGGCGGGTCAGGAAGCCGGTCAACACGCCGAAACCGCCGCCGAATTCGGCAATGATCGCCAACAGGGTGAAGATCGGCGGGATCCCCAATTTCAGTTCAAAGGTCTTGAAGGTTGCGGTCAGCCCTTGCCCGCCGAAGAGCCCCAGCAGTTTCTGCGAGCCGTGGGCCATGAAGATCAGCCCCAAGGGCAGCCTCAGCATGAGCGGAGCCAGAAGGCCGGTTGCGTCAAAACTTCCTTTTGCCATGAAGTCCCTCCATGATAGCCAGGTTGTGCCGATTATCAGGCTGCCACATGCCATGCTGCGGGCGATGCCAAAGCCAGGTGGAAAACAATCGGAGGGCAATCGCCGGGCCAGCCGAAAACGCCGGCAGCACGTTGTTTGCGGCGAAGATGGTGCTTGGAGGATGGCGGATAAGGCGTTGGGAAATAGTTGGCGTGCTGCATGTCGGCATGAGGCTGTTATCCGTGAAACCCATAAAGTACAAAAGGGGAACATCCGTCCCCTGTTGCAAGATTGGCGGGCGGCATAGGAAAATCGTCAATTCATTTGCAACCGTTATTATCTTGAGTTGGCTGACTACGACAGAATGGATTTCTCTAAAAATATTCGTAATTTGTGCTGCTTTATCTTTAAATTTATCATGCTTTAATAATTTTATCCAGTTCATAATGTGCCTCCGTCATTGTTCGTTTCGGGCAACGTGACGTGACACTCTTCTCAGGTCATGAGACTTCTTGAAATAATAGGGGAGGTGAAAGGGTCTTGCAGATATAGCGGCGCAGGCGTGTCGATCTTTACCTCGGGCGGCCGGGTGCCCGGCTGGAAGAGAGTGATCGGAAACTGACCAGCTTGCGTTGGTGTTCATCATACAGGTTCAAGCGCAGCGACCCCAGGCTCTTGCGCAGGGTCAGCGGCTTGACCGCTTGCAGTTCAGGGACCGCCTCGTAGCACTCCTGTAACCGGTAGTTAGGGATTCCGGGGCGGACATGGTGGACGTGATGAAAACCGATGTTGGCCGTTACCCACTGCAAGAGCCGCGGCAATCGGTAATATGAAGCTCCTTCCATGGCGACCCGCCAGGGATCCCACTCGTCGTGACGCGCCCAGTAGACCCCCTCGAACTGGTGCTGGTTGTAGAACAGCCAGACACCGAGCGTTGCAGCCATGACCAGAACGGGTAACTGAACCAGGATATAGGTACGAAACCCAATGGTCAGGCTGGCCGTGACCACAATGGCGGCAATCGCCAGATTTGTGAAGATCACGCTGATAAAATCGATCCTCTTAGCCCCTGGTGACGGATAGCGGTTGCGCAGCAGGAAGTAATAGAGCGGGCCGATGCCGAACATGATGATTGGGTGGCGGTACAACCGGTAGGCCAGTCGTTTCAGCGGCGGTGCTGACAGATATTCCTCCACGGTCATAGTCGTTATATCCCCCATACCGCGCCGGTCCAGGTCACCGGCGGTGATGTGATGCCCGGCGTGGCTGCGCCGCCAGTCGTGAAACGCGGTAAAGACCAGGATGCCGCAGAGATACCCCACGTTCCTGTTCCAGCGGGGCGAGCGGAGGAACGAGCCGTGGGTGCAATCGTGGAAGAAGATGAACAGGCGTGCGTACAGGCAGGTCGCTGCCACGCCAAGGGCTAGGGTGATAGCGTAAGGGTAACCGTGGCGAACGGTCTGGACCATCAGTGCCAGCAAGAGCAGATAGGGGATGAGGGTGGTGAGTAGCTGCCAGATGGCGATGCGGGCATCAGCTTGAGCGTACGGGGCTGTACCCTTGTACCACTCCGGTTTTTCCACCTTTGCAACGATAAGCACGGGATTGAAGGACATTATAAGCTCCAACAACTTTTGAAAATTATCATTGTGATTTTAATTGTAACAAAAAAGGCGATGTATTCAACTAGTTGATCTTTTATGTGTCATTATTCTCTTTGAAGCATCCTTTATTCCCTTGGGCACGCGAGATGTAGTGTAGATACGGAGCCAGGGATTCATTCCGTTGCACATTCGTACCATCATACATGAGGGAAACGATCGGGATCCCGATATCCTTTTCAATGGTTTTGAACATCGCCTCGCTGACCAGTGCAGGGCAGCAGAAGAGGGGATTGACATGAATAAGGAGGGATATGTCCTGATAATCATGGAGTAGACTGAAAATCTTCAAGATATTCTGAGCTGTTTCACCCCCATGGCTGAGTGATACATGGTATTTATTGAGGTAGTCAAAAATCGCGTTGTCAAAGGTGGGGAAATCAACCTGCAGAATATCTCTGGCAACCTGGTAATAGCGCCGTTCAGCAGTTTCCAGCACCTCCGCAAGGATTTTGTTTCCCACTGATGAAAGATACCGCCCGTCCTCCCGGAGTTGACGGATGTCCCGGTCCAGGATCAAGCGCACGACATACGTAAAGGGGACGGTGACGACTTCCGCGCCGTAGTATTCCAAATCGGCGATTAACCCTTGGTTGAACGTATCATTGTCCAGGACATACAAGTCACCTATGATTGCCACCTTAGGGCGGGATTCGGGGCTTTGCGCCAGCGCAATCCGGGAAAAACCAGACACAATTTCCCGGAATACAGCCTCCTTGGACTCGCCGGTGTTGATGCAACGGTAGAGTCTGAGACGGGCCTCTTCAATGACCCGGTCGGTCTCGCCTGGATTTCTTTCGTAGGGACGCAGCTTGCAACCGATTCTTCTGAGCAATCCCCCCATCAGATAGCTGCAGTAGATGTCATGGATAAGTTCGAACGCTAGCCCTCTCATCTCAAATTCGCTGGCAAAAACCTTGACTTTTTCGAAACCTTCCCCCCTCTGCTCCAGGAGTTTTTTGGCCATCAGG
>JBEKFJ010000135.1:0-8233 GCA_050013355.1 Oryzomonas sp. | reverse complement strand
CTACGAGAAAGACGACTTCATGCTGGGCAAGCTGCCGATCAAGATGTCGCCGCACCAGATCGGCATCCAGGAGGTGTTGGCGCTCTCGGAGCTCCGTGAGCGCTGTCCCGAGAAGATTACCCTGTTCGGCATCATCCCTTCTTCCTATGAGGCGGGTGTCGAACTTTCCCCCCTGTTGGCCGGAAAGCTCCCCGGCTTGGCCGAGTTGCTGGTGGCCGAGATTACTGCGTCAGGGATTCCTGTTGAAAAATGTTGTTGATAGTGTAGGCGGCCCGGCAGGAACCTGCCGGGCCCGGCCTTCCCCCTCCTCAGATGGATTTCCGACATCGTCGCCTTTCTAACGGCACTCCTTTTATCGCAATTTTTTCCAGTCTGGGTTATAATCATTTTTAATCTGGCGCTCAGGGCTTGCATATCTCTGTCACTGTGTCCCGGCACTCCCCTGAAGAGGCCGCCGACCAAGTCAGGCATCGCAAACGTGCTCTAATCACCAGATAGTTTCCATCCAGAAACTCTGGATGAGAAACTATCTGTTTTCTATTCGGAAACGAGCAATTTTTGACTCGACCTGCGGTCGCCTCTACGGAGCGCATTCGCGGTCCAACTCGCTCTGCTCGTTGTCGTCATGGCCAGGAAATCAAGGGATTGCGCGGAGGCGTACGTCGGTACGCCGCACAATTTTGCTTGCTAAATTGGACCGCGAAGGCACCCGAAGGGTGAGGCCAACGGCCGAAGTCACAAGCAAGCTCGAAGATTGACGCCGCCATGGCGGAAAAGGGCCGTTTCCGGATGAAAACCGATTACGTTTCCGCAGCAGAGGCTGAGAAATTCGCACAGGTGACGAGCGACTTCATTGCCGCCATTCGCACCCTGACCGCTTCCCGCGCCGACCAGCATTCGTGGCGATAAACGAAAGATTGCCGCACGCAGGCCAATCCACATATGCGGCTTGGCATCACATCACACTATACGGAACGGAGGATAGCAATGGCCATACAAACACTTGACTGTGTGGGGATGAAATGCCCGCAACCGACCCTGAAGGTAAGCATCCTAGCGACGAAGATGAAACCGGACGACATCCTGGAAGTCGTCGCCGACTGCTCGACATTCGAGAATGATGTCCGTGAATGGTGCGCCCGCTCGAAAAAAACCCTGCTCTGGATCAAGGACGAGGGAGGCGGTAAAAAAAGGGCGCAGATCAAGTTCTGACCCTCGCAGTCTCAGCAACATAACATATAGGCCGGCTCTCATTGTAAGAGTCGGCCTTTTTTCGTGGAATTGCCCGATGGCGTACCAGCATGTGGCGTTGAGCCTGGTAGGAATACAGATGGAGTACGCGTCTACCGTCTGTGCACTAACAGGTTGTTGAAATCTACTGCGGGGCCGGTCTGCGACGTTGCCGCTCGCTCAAAAGCGGGGGCGTACCGAAGGGTACGCCTCGCTTCCTCACTCGATTGCGCCTTGCTGACCTGCCTCCTCGCTACGATATTCAACAACCTGCGAATGCTGTCCCGTTCACCATCCATCGGTCTAAAACCGCCGCAGCACACCGTAAGGTACTCGTACGGGAAAATGCCGAATGTCAACTATTTTGGCTCAGCATGGCCGTAAAAGTTGACAAGATCGGCAAGCAGGCTTTAGAGTTACCGGCATCCGGAGTGATCATGTTCAATAAGAAAAAACTCATACAACGATTTAAAACCATCCTGACGCTGGACAATCACCCCGCTCACATTGCGGCCGGTTTTGCCGTCGGCGTCTTCATCAGCTTCACCCCCTTCTTCGGCCTTCACACCCCTTTGGCCATCGCGCTGGCCTTCATCTTCCGTCTTAACAAGCTTACCTGCATCTGCGGCGCCTGGATCAACACCCCCTTGACCGTAGTGCCGACCCTGATGTTCAGTTACAAACTCGGCCGGTTCCTGCGAGGGAAGACGGTCAATGAACTGGCGCTCAGGGGATTGGAATGGCAGCACCTCAAACCCTACGCCAAGTCCCTGCTGTTGGGATGTTCGATCGTCGGGTTCGTAGCAGCGGTGGCGGCCTATTTCATTTGTTACTGGCTGGTGGTCGTCTTCAGGCGCAGGGATGCCTCAATGGCTGAGATCACGCGGGAAATGGAAGAGGTCGGGGAAGAGCTGGAGTAACATACAGGCAGGGAGGCGGTCATGGGCGGCGGAATCAAGGAATGGCCCCAGGATGAACGTCCTCGGGAGAAGTTGCTCAACCAAGGGGCCGCCGGCCTGACCGACGCCGAACTCCTGGCCCTGATCGTCAGGAGTGGCGACCCGTCCACCGGCCAGAGCGCCATTGACCTGGGACGCGAGTTGATCGGCCACTTCGGCAGCAACCTGCGTGAGCTGGGCAACGCCGACATCGCCGAGCTCACCGCTATCAAGGGGATGGGTCTGGCCAAGGCTGCCGGCGTCAAGGCCGCCTTTACTCTGGCTTCGCGTTTTCAGGCCCGCAAACTGGAGCGTTTCGACCGTTTTACCTCGCCGCAGCAGGTCTTCGACTACTTCCATCACGAATTCCGCGACAGCCGCAAGGAGTATTTCCTGGCCCTGCTTTTGGACGGAAAGAATCGCATCATCCGCCGCGTTCAGGTTTCTGAGGGTTCACTCAACCAAAGCATCGTCCACCCACGCGAGGTATTCAGTCCTGCCGTTAAAGAATCCGCAGCGGCGCTGATCTTGGTCCACAACCACCCCACCGGCGATCCGGCCCCCAGCGGTGAGGACATCGCCGTCACCCGCCGCCTGCGCGAGGCCGGAGAGCTCATGGGTATCAAGGTGCTGGACCATATCATCGTCGGCGACGGGGAGTACGTGAGCTTCGTGGAGCGGGGCCTGCTGTGAACCGGCCGTTGTCTGCCGGGCAGGCAACGCGACGAGGTGAAGGTTGTCAATACCAGTTGGGTCTGGAATGGACCGTTCTACATATTGCTTTGTGAAAGCCGACAGTATCAAATCATTTATTGAGTCCGGTGTCCGGCTTGACCGGAAATCCGGTTTGAGGATTATTTTCTGCCATGCCCACTGCAAGTTTAAATGAATAGGTTGCGTTGGGTTCAATGCGTAATTTTCCCCATTGTAGGGCGATGACACGATTGTTTGGGCTTGATAGGGGGACTTTTTTCCCTTCATCAAAGTTTCCAAAATGATTGGCGAAATAGGCAGTTGTTGGTGGGTTGTCATGCTGCCATTCGATGAAGTTGGCTTTTTTTGTGAAATTATGTGCTTCACCGGCAAGTTCATTGCCATAGTCAAACATTCCGAAATAGTTGTTCTTTTTGGTATCGACCAGCATTTCCGTGGTAACAATGCGATCCTTGAGCCAGCCAACATTACCGGCTGAAGTCCCGAAATCCCCAAGCCAAGGCTCATCGCCGTAAACATAGAAAAGTGTCGAGGCAGTATTTCCGACGTTGGTTATATTCGTGACAAGGGTGATAAAGGTATCGCCGACCGTATAAAATAGAAAACGCTCGATAGTAAAAGGAACACCATTAACTAATGCACGGTGTCTGCTGACCAAGGTCAAATCAGTTTGCGAACTTTCCAGAACCTTGCTACCGAGAAACTGCCATTGCGACGGACTGATTGGTTTGTATGCAGCGTCTGCAATCCCTTCGTTTACATTGCACCAGATATGATAATATCGCTTGCCATCAAAGTAAGCCATCCCCGTTTCATTCTTGTTAAAAATCTGGAAGTCCGGGTCGCTGGGAGGCAAATCTCCCCCAAGAAACAAACCAGACGGGTGCAACCCGAGAGAGTCCTTGAATCGGCTCAGACAGATGAGGAACTTGCGACCATCGGGATAGGTGGTTTTTATAAAACCACGCCCTCCTTTCTCGTTCCATTCAAAGGTAGTACAAGGACGGTCGAGTGCATTACATGAGCCCACTGAAACCATATGTTTGAAAAGGGTAAACGGATGACCATATATATAACGATCCGTGTCCTCGGGAAAAAGGTCGTCGGTAACTTCCAGCCATGCGCCATTTTCTCCCTTGAGTAGGAACAAACCTTCAAGAGAGCTGTAGTAATAGACATCGACTTTTGAAACTGCAAATATGAGGATGCCTAAAACCAGCATCGCGGCTAATGAGTAAAAACATTTTTTTCGCATACCTGATCACTCTTTTGTTATAGACGCATTATACCTCATTGATTTAATTTTAAATAGTCGGCGACTGGGAGTACATGAGATTCGTAGAACGGGGCCTGCTGTAGACCGGCCAGGGGAAGGTGACTGAGAAGGGTGGGAGCCTATTGAGCACTCAAACGACAGGAGGTATGATCGTGCCGAACGCATGTGCTGAACATGATGTAATCGCCCGCTGTACCTGGGCCGGCAGCGACCCGCTCTACCAAGCCTACCACGACCGGGAATGGGGCGTGCCGGTGCATGACGATCGGCTGCTGTTCGAATTCCTGATGCTGGAAGGCGCCCAGGCCGGGCTTTCCTGGATCACCATCCTGCGCAAGCGGGAGGCTTACCGCGCCGCCTTTGCCGGGTTCAATCCCGCAGCGGTGGCCCTTTTCGATGAAAAAAAGGTGGCGGAACTGCTGGCTGATCCCGGCATCGTCCGCAACCGCCTGAAGGTGGAATCGACCATAACCAATGCCCGCGCCTTTCTAAAGGTCCAGGAGGAGTTCGGTTCGTTCGCCGCCTACCAGTGGGGCTTCGTGGACGGCAGGCCGGTCCGGAATGCCTGGAAAAACAGGAAAGACGTACCTGCCAGCACGCCGGCGTCGGACGCCATGAGCCGCGACCTGAAGCGGCGCGGCTTTCGTTTTGTCGGCACGACCATCTGCTACGCCCACATGCAGGCGGTCGGCATGGTCAATGACCATACCGTGGATTGTTTTCGCTGGCGGGAATTGGATAAAGTAGGATAACAGCGGGGCGCTTTCCCATAACCTAGCAGGATGCCTGTGCTGTTGCCCTCAATCCATTCAGATCACCGGTCTTTCCTCGGCACCACAACGATCCCGGATTCCGTTACGGTGTAGCCCCTGCGCCGGTCCGCCTCGTGGTCGTAGCCGATGGTTGTTCCATCCGGAACAACCACACCCTTATCGATGATCGTCTTCTTGATCCTGGCATGCCGGCCGATGTTCACGTTTTCGAACAGGATCGAATCCTCCACCAGGCTATAGCTGTTGATCTTGCACAGCGGCCCGATGATCGACCTTCGGACCGTGCCGCCGCTGGTGATGCAGCCGGCGCAGACGTACGAGTCGATGTTCTGGCCGCGGCGGTCGTCGTCGTCGAAGACCGTCTTGGCCGGCGGCAGGTTGCCCTGGTTGGTGAGGATGGGCCATTTGTAGTTGTAGAGATTCAGTTGTGGCGATACGTGGATCAGGTCCATGTTGGCCTCGTAGTAGGAGTCGATGGTGCCCACATCCTTCCAGTAGCCCCGCTCCTCGGCCTTCATGCCGGGGATCAGGTTGTTGTTGAAGTTATAGGCAAACACCCGGTCCCCCTTTTCCAGCATCATGGGGATCACGTGTTTGCCGAAATCCAGGTCTTCGTGCTGCTTCTTCCCTTCCAGCAGCATCTCGATCAGCTTCTTGGTGGGAAAGATGTAGTTGCCCATGGACGCGAAGCAGGTTGCTCTGCCGGGGATCGTTTCCGGGGTGTCCGGTTTTTCGGCGAAGGCGGTCACCCGGGAATCATCGTCCACGGAAAAGACGCCGAACCGTTTGGCCTCTTCCACCGGCACCTCCAGGGCGGCAATCGTGATGTCGGCCCGGTTCATGCGGTGGAAATTGATCATCTGGCCGATGTCCATCTTGTAGATGTGGTCGCCTCCGAAAACGGCCACGTAATCCGCATCCGAGGATTCGACGAACCGCAGGTACTGCAGGATGGCATCGGCGGTGCCCTTGAACCACTCCTCGCTTTCGCTGCTTGTTTCAGGCGAAATGGCCACGTAGAACTCGCCCAGGCCGGTCCACTTGCCCCAGGATTCCCGGATATGTTTGTTGAGCGAGTAGGCCCGATACTGAGTCAGGATGTAGACCTTCTTGATGCCCGAATTGAAAAGGTTGGAGAGCACGAAATCGATAATCTTGTATTTGCCGCCGAACGAAACGCTCGGCTTCGCCCGTCTCATGGTCAGCGGGCTGAGCCGTTCTCCCCTGCCCCCGGCCAGTACCATTGCTATCGTGTTCCTTCCGACGTTGTCCGAGCTGTACATGTTTCGCCTCCTTTGCGAGATGCGATTTACGCCAGTTCAAGTGCCTCGTCCGATGCCCTCTGGGCTGCAGCCACGCAGTCGTTGAGGCCGATGCCACGGTAGGAGTTGCCGGTCAGGATCAGGCCGGGATGCGCCGATAGTCCCGCCGCCAGCGCCTCCAGCCGCTTGCCGTGCCCTGCCGTGTACTGGGGGATGGCCTGTTCGTGGCGGAAGATGCGCACGAACGACGGATCTGCATCGATCCCCATCAGATCCTTGAGATCCCGCTTGACCCGTGCCGCCACCTCGTCGTCGCTCAACTTGATATACTCCGGGAAACAGGCCCCCCCCATCATGCTGCGCAGGAGCACCTTCCCTTCCGGCGCACGGTTCTCGAACATGCTGGAGTCCCACAGGGTGCCGAGGATGCTGCGCCCCTCCTTTTTGGGGACCAGGTAGCCGAAGCCGTCCAGCGGATGGGCAACCCGGTCGCGCTCGTAGCCGAAGCAGATCACGGTCATGGAGGCGTAAGGGATCTGGCGCAATACGCCGGAAATCCCCACATCCAGACCGGCGAGCATATCTGCCGCGGTAAAGGCGGGAGCAGCGACGATGACCACGTCCGCTTCGTGCTCGCTACCGTCGGCGCAGCGCAGGCGGTATAGGACGCTCTGCCCCTTCTCCACGGCCACCACCGGGCTGGCGGGCTTGACGATGTCCCCCAGGGATGCGGCTAGGGCGTCGGTAAGGAACTGGATCCCCTCGCGGAACGAGGTCAGGACACCACCCGGCCCGGCGGCGCTTGAGACCGCCTTGCCCTCGGCCCGTTCCTGTTTTTTCTTCCTGGCCAGCATGATCATGGCCCGGACCAACCCGCCGTACTCCCGCTCAAGTTCGGCAATGCGCGGAAAGCAGGAGACCAGGGACATGGTCTCCGGGTCGCCGGCAAAGATGCCCGACACCATGGGCGCGATCAGTTTGTCCAGCGCCTCTTCGCCCAATCTGCGGCGGCCGAATGCGGCCAGGGTCTCATCCACTCCCTCGGGTGCCTTGGCGATGAACGGCGTCGGCTCCAGGGCCAGACGCAGTTTGCCGGGCCAGGAGATCAGCCGGCTTTTCAGGAAGGACGAGCCGTTCTCCGGCAGGCGGTGCAGCTCACCGCCGGAATAGATGAAGCGTTTGCGGGCGTTGTCGTTGCTGCGCTGCAGCTTGGCGTCCACGCCGATGGCCGAGCAGAGTTCCAGGGTCTGGGGCTTGCTGTCGAGAAAGCCGTTGGGGCCCCACTCACAGGTATAGCCGTCGGCCTTGATGCTCCATATCTTGCCGCCTACCCGTTCTTCCTTCTCCAGCAGGGTCAGGTCCAACTCCACCCCGGCCTTGCGCGCCTTGTCCCTGAGCAGCCAGGCCGTTGCCAGACCGGATATCCCGCCCCCTACCACGATCACCCTTTTCATCCCTTCCCCCTTCTTGCCGATCTTCGCTATTCCAGCTTGCCGAGAATCTCCGCCAGGTTTTCAAAGGCGGCCACCAGCCGCTCCTGATCCCGGGGCGGCAGCCTCTCCAGCAGGGTGCGATAATTCTCCACAATCCCGCGCCGCAACTCCCGGATCAACTCTTCGCCCTTTTCCGTGGTGTAGATCATCACCTGGCGGCGGTTGTCTTCGTCCACGGTCCGGTACACAAACCCTAGGTTGACCAGCCGGTCCACCATCCCGCTGGCCGAGCTCATGGCGATCCGGAGTTCCCTGGCCAGCACATTCAGCGTGCAATTGCCCTTGTCGTAGATCGTCAGCAGCATCTTGTACTGGTTGTAGGTCAGGTCCATCCCATCGTGGACAATGCTCCTGATCCTCCCCATGACCCGCATGATGACCGGGTAGAGTTGTGCTATCCGTTCGATCTGTTCCATGATCCGTCTCTCAAAAATAGTTATCCTAACTGTTCGGATAACTAAATGTTAGTTGCTGTAACTGTGCTTGTCAAGCAGGAAAAGCCAAACCAAAGAGTTTGCGTATTTTTCGACCGGGGAATCGCTATGCA
>JBEKFJ010000134.1:0-15701 GCA_050013355.1 Oryzomonas sp. | reverse complement strand
GTAATTTTGCTTCCAATGGATTCATATTCTTTTGGAACAGCAACAGGCCGAAACGTTCAGCGGAAAAAAACGCGTTTAAAGGATAAACAGAAGAGGTCTGCAAATTCAGCACTATTAAAAAAGAGGGCAGAAGACGATTACAAGCGTTATTCCCAAAATGCACGTCTTGTGCAATACCGGCAGATGCTGAAGTCTCAGCAAGCCGGGCTACAGCAAAGGGATCGTCAGTTGCATGCTTCTGTGAACACTGAGACCGGAGGGGCATTTCGATCACCGGTTAAATAATGGTGCAGGTGTGTGGAATCTTGATGCCGCATATACGTAGAGGGACATCCGGTGATACCAACAGCAGAACCAATGATTAGAAATTAGTAACATATTTTGTCACATCCCCACTGACCTTTTTGGGCGCAAACAAAGAACTGACGGTTGGTTGTGTCATAATATCCTGTGATAATAGCGAGTTGACTTAGTGTATTTTTTTGGCACAAACAATGCTCACAACCGATATTCACATGAAGGCACACTGTCAGCCCATTATCAACCGCCTTTCCGGCGACATTATCCACACACTATGGAGGAGGGTTCATGAATAACAGACTTTTACTGATCGTTGCGCTTTTTATCACCGGCTGCGGCAACAGCGGCAGCACTACCACCACAGCCACTCCGGCGACACCAGTTGTGGCAGCCGTGACCGGCTTGGCCGTCGCCAACAAGGTTACGACAGTCAATCCCACGACAACTACATCGGCCAACAAGTCCATCGCCCAGGCGCTGCGCCGGGCATTATTTACCGTGCCCAACTTCCCCGCCACGAGCGACTATAACCAGGACCAGACCTTCACTTACGTTCAGGATCGTTCGACGGATGCGCTCACTAATGTAAACCAGATTCTCTGTATGATCTCCCAGACCAACTATGCCTCCATGGTCAACCAAGGGGCCTACAAGGCTCTGGTTGACCAGAACCTGTGCGGCGGCAACAACTCCAGCTCCGGCGGCGCTCCTAACTACCTCTCCTGGACCGTTAACGTCACCCGCGCAGACAATAACTCTCCTGAAATCGTCCAAGCTTGGGTCCATCAATCGAGTAACGGTAATAACAACGGCGCGGCGCTGATTACCGCCAAGATGGTGGTGACTGCCGCCGCCAGCGCCACCAACCCGATCGGGTTATTCACCATAAACTACTCGCAGTTCCCGGTCACTAACGGCGTGCCGAGCACCACTGCCAGCGAACGTGGTGTCCTCGCGGCAGCCCCCGATGCCAGCGGCAACATCGTCCTCTCGATGATCAGTGACGGCACCCAGGGGGGCAACGGGGTCACTCAGATTGCCTTCACCAAAGCGGCTGACGGCTCCTCAGGTTCAGGTATCAGCACCGAGACTCCACCCAGCGGCTCGCCCTTGACACTCAACTTTGCCTACAACAGCAACTATGTGGAGGCAGCGCCCCAAGGCGCCACTCCGATCTGCCTCGATCGCACCAACTACGCCCTGACCGCATGGAACTACGGGCTCTACGACAGCAACGGCACTCGCGTCAACCTGAATGGCGGTTTTCCGATCTCCGTCATGAGGAACGGCGCTGCCGAGCAGGGCTACATCGGCTACTTCGGCCCCTGGCTGCCTAACGGCGACACCCTGCTCAACGGCGACGTGGTTACCAAGCTGTCCCAGAACGGCACCGCCGCCAGCGGTAGCTACACCGCCCTGGTTGCCCCGGGCCGGTTGACCAAACACACCCAGAAGTTGCTTGCCATGTCCGATATTCAGAATATTCCGCTCGGCTATCAGGTCATGTCGAACAGCGGGCCTACCAGCGGCCCTCCGACCCAGTATCAAGTCATCTGGGACGGCACCAACCTGACTAAAAACGCCACCTGGGACAACAACAGTGGTAGTTGGACCCCCATGACGCCGGCGCCCATGGACCTCTCCAGCCTACAGAGCCCATCGCTTAACATGAACTCCGACGCCCTCGGCGGCCAGGTGTACCTGAACGCTACCTGCACCCAGAACAGCAGCAGTGGCAACGGACCTGCAAGTTACTCATGCACCGTCAGCGCCTCCACACCAGTGATCTTTTATGCCCAAAGCACGGTGTTCCCGGGCGATACCACTGTCCCGACCAATTTGGCCTGTGTCACCGGCTGTCCCGATCCGACCGGCACCCCGGCTTACGGCAACATGGCCGACGATGAGACCGGTTTCGTCAATCTGAGCCCGGCAGCAGCCCTGGCCGGTGGCAAGTTTACCACCTATAGCTTCAACCCGGCCAGCTATGCGCTTAACTTCGGCAGCGCCACCGGGCCGGCGGTTGACGGCAGCAAGGCACAATTATACAGCAATGGCGTCAATAGCGGGCCGCTCTTCGACCCGAGCGTCGCCGCCAACCTTACCGCACTTCAGTGCAACAACAACGGCAGCCCCAACGCCAATCAGACCTGCGGCTGGCAGGCCTGGGCAGGCATCCCGGAATTCTACACCTGGACCTCTGGCGCACAGAGTTGGCAGCAGCTTGCCACCCTCAAGGACAGCAACGGCAACTTCGTCACCTTCGACCAGCCGCTGCAGTTGCAGTACGTCCATACCGGCGACAGCTATGCCGCAACCTACTTCCTCCAATACAGTGGTTTCGGAAATCTGAATGGGATCCCGGGGGTTTGTGTCAATATGGACACCGGTGCCCCAGCTGACTGCTCCCAGCAGGGGAACAACTCCCAGATCAACTGGGTGCCGGAGTTTTCCATCGCCGCCGGCGAGTCTGTCACCGGACCGAAAAACACCACCTACTACATCAAGCCTCTCCAAGTCGAGCAGCGGATGCTGCCGGCCCCGAGCGGCAGTTGCCAGAGCCTGACCATGACTAATTACACCCTGCCGACAATCAGCGCCTGGACCGACCCGGCACTGGGCACCGAGCCATCGGTAACTGCCCCACCTGCGGTTATTGGTGGCGTGACTCAGTAATTACAGAAAAAAGAAAACGCAAAAAAGG
The DNA here is from genome assembly GCA_050013355.1 of Oryzomonas sp. Classification (GTDB taxonomy): domain Bacteria; phylum Desulfobacterota; class Desulfuromonadia; order Geobacterales; family Pseudopelobacteraceae; genus Oryzomonas. Next base: position 12,697 of record JBEKFJ010000134.1, on the reverse strand, counting down.
CCGCCTCAGATGAGGCGGCCTTTTTCTCGTCTTTGGCCTTTAACTAGAGATATTCACATCGAGAGCTTGCAACTCTCGATTTTTTTTGTTAGAAGTTCGTCGGCATTGGTATTGCGGGGTTCATTCAGAAACCTTACACGTTGTCGGTATTGCATTCCCGCCATTGAAATAAAAAAAGACCCCGCTACAAGGAGGGCCTGTAACGGGGCAAGTGTCCATTTGATTGAATTATTTCATAATCAGCCCAAAATAGATGTGATATATATCACTGACTTGGTTTAATATTATAGACTTCTCTCATTTGAAGGACAGGTTTAATTCATGGCAATCTTCGAAACCTTCAAAACATGCTCAAAATGCTCGACAAGATGGAAATCCAGGGACGATTTCCTTTCTGATAGTACGATAGAATTGAATGGCTACCAAGCCGACCTGTCAAATTTGGCATTTGGATTGTTTTTGTTTACCCATGAAGCACCTGGCTGCTTAACGACATTAGCTGTTTTTGCATATCAATTTTTTGACCTGTATAGCGGCCCCCACCACCCGGAAGTCAAAGCATTGTCCCCAGGGTGTCCCCGCCATTGCCTTAATGAAAATAACCTTGAAAGGTGTGATGTTATCTGCGAATGCGCCTTTGTACGTGAAATAATTCAAACCATCCGATATAAGAACAAAACTTGAAAGAGCATATATGTTTGTTCAAGCTGTAATCTGCATGAACCTCGCTTTAATCTTTTACTCGTGGGCGGTTTTTAGCGCAAGGAGACAAGGATTGCAGCGAATGCACCTATACATATTTGGAATCGGTCTTTTGTGCGACTACGTGGGAACTCACCTGATGTTACTATATGGCCGGTCCACTGGTATAGTACCAGTTTGGCACACAATGATCGGCATTGCCTCTCTGGCCGGAATGGCATTTCATTTTACGCTGGCGTTCGTCGCGGCGTCGGTTCGCCGAGCCGAAGCAGTGAACCGTCTCTTTCATCGCGTAAGTCTAGGCATTTATACAAGTTGGCTCGTCGCCTTTTGCAGCGGAGCAATCGCCGGTTTTCGTTGGAAATAATTCAATCCTTTTTGTTCAGCAATGAAGATACCGGGATGTTTGTTCCCAAGGGAGAGCAAATGCCCAATTGTAAGCAATGAGAAATCATTAAATGATGGTTTGTAATTGACTGTTCATGCAGGAATGATATAACAATGCATATTCATACCCACAAAGGGTATTCAATACTTCAAAGGAAGATTAGCGACATGACCAAAGCTGATATTGTAGAACGCATAATGACCAATACCGGGTTTTCCAAGATGGAATCTTTCGACATGTTCGAGTTGGTGTTCTCTATAATGAAGAACACCCTTGAGGATGGAGAGGACATCAAAATATCCGGGTTCGGGAAGTTTGAGGTAAAGCAGAAGAAGGACCGCAGGGGGAGGAACCCGCAAACGGGTGAAGACCTCATTATTGGAGCACGACGGGTGTTGACCTTCAAACCAAGTACGATACTGCGAAAAGCGATCAATCTATAACCGGTCTGTGACATTACTGCTGGTTGACCTTTCCATAGAGGATTAGCTCTTGATCTCCAGAAATCTTAAAATAGCTGGCTGGCTGGCAATGGCAAGCGCCTTCCTTACCATACCATTAGAGTATTTATCTTCCACTCTTGAAGCCAGGACTGATTTAGAGGCCACCGTTTTACAGACCATCATCCAGATATTCGGAACTATCCTGTTCCTGGCTATTACGATGTATATTAAACGGTTTCTTAACTGCATCTTTAATTTTCGCACTACGGACAAAAATATAGACCTGATGATTATTACTGGTATTGTGGCAGGGGTTCTCTCGGTAGCAGGTCTCTACGTAACGCCATTAAAGGAATCAGTCGGATATGCCGTAATTGGAATATTGTTGGTGCAAGGGATCGTGCAGGCTCAATTCGGGTACAAATTGCTCAAATTACCCTACGACCTCGATGGGATGCTGAAGCCGTTTTGTTATGCGAATATTGCAACCGGCATATTATTGGCTACCATTGTGCTGATACCATTCGGGATTGTGGTAAGTGCACTATCCGACCTTATGCTCGGGACCATATTTTTCAAAATATCCGCGTGTGTAAGGGACGTTGAATTAAAGGGCACGATTACCTGATCAAAAAATATCTCTCATGCCTGAGCTGCCGATTGTGAGCCATCCAATACGCTCTTCAGCACCTCTCTCAGTTGGTTGGTGCTATATGGTTTGTTGATAATCCCGGCTATATTGTCGCGACCAATTCTTGAGGTAGCATCAACATCATCAAAGCCGCTGGAAATGATAATAGGCAATTTGGGATTGAGCTGTTTCAACGCAGGGAATAAAGCATAACCATCCATAACCGGCATACCCATGTCTGTCAAAACGAGTTTAACGTCTGTGGCGTTCTTCTGGTACAACTCCAACGCTTCCTTGCCATTCACAGCTTCTAAGACCGAAAAACCAAACATTTCAAGCAGAGTTTTTGCAATATTCCGAATCTGATCTTCATCCTCTACCAGCAATATCGTGCCGACCCCCTGCCATTGTACGATCGAAGCGGACGGATTTTGATCATCCTCTCCGACCGGGTCACTTATCTGGACGGGAAGATAGACCTTGAAGGTTGTACCCCGACCCAACTGACTGAAAAGCTGCAACGCTCCACTATGTGAATTGATGATACCGAGCACCGCCGACATCCCCAAACCCCGACCAGAAAATTTTGTGGTATAGAACGGTTCGAAGATACGCCATTTTGTTTCTTCATCCATGCCGCATCCAGTGTCCGTTACTTCCAGACAAACATACCCGCCAGGCGGGATTTCCTTGCCATGATAATCCTTTTCAGGCCGACCGGCTATTACCGTTGTCATGGAAAGCGATACTCGGATTTCACCCTGTTCATTTCCGATAGCCTCTGATGCATTGATAATAAGGTTCATTACTATCTGCCTGAGCTGACTGGCATCAGCGGTAATCAAGGGAATATCTGTTGAAAGACCAGGAATTATTGCCGTATTCTGAGGAAGGGATGCCTTCAGCATTTTGACCATTTCATCAACCAGCATCCACATATTGACCTGTGTCATAGAGAGCTGTGTTTTCCCTGCATAGGCCAGCATCTGACGGCACAATCCGGCGGCACGCTCAGCCGCTTTTTCTATCTCCTGAATATTCTGCTCAGTTGTTTCATAGTCCATCCTTATCAGAGAGCAATATCCCATGATGATAGCCAGGATGTTATTGAAGTCGTGGGCGATACCCCCGGACAGTACGCCAAGGCTTTCGAGCTTCTGGGTCTGTTGGAATTGCTGTTCAAGTGCATGTTTCTCTTCCTCGGCTTGCTTCCTTTTGGTAATATCCTCGTATACTCCAAGAACTCCGATGATCTCGTCCGTCTCATTACGCAGTGGTACTTTCGACGTGCGAAGCCATATCTGATTTCCGGTAGGCGTCGTCTGCGGTTCTTCGAAAGAATACTTAGAAATACCCGATTCAATGACGTACCGGTCGTCCTTTTGATAGAGTTCCGCTTGCTCCTTCCATCCTACCTGAAAGTCATCTTTACCTATCAGATCAGATGGTTGTAACTCACCGGCATCTAGCGCAAAATTAAGATTGCACCCTAGATAGCGTAATTCTTTATCTTTCCAGAATATGCGCATTGGTACCGTGTTTATAATTGTCTGGAGCAGTTGGTTGGCTGCGACAAGGGCGATATCGGCTTGTTTGCGGTCGTCAATTCCTTTTTCAAGATTCGCTGTTTTTGATTTTACCTGCTGCCTCAAGAGGACGATGAAAACGATTGCAACAAGTAGTGCGGCAGCAACACCGGATAAAGCCCAGTACGCTTCTTCAGGAATCACGTTTCCCTTTTTGCCCATCAAATGGTTGAGCATATCCACAAAAAAACCATGAGCGGAGCAATCCTTATCCGAATAGGCTAACGGTCTGGTTTCATAGACACCGGCAACTGCATGATGAGGGATGAATACGGATGAGATGACCAGCAAGAGGAAGAAACGTGCTGTGCGCATGAAATTGGCTGCTGGAAAGGTGGCCATAATTTTCCTTCTGAATATCGAACGGCGTTTCATTATAATACTGTTATTAAACGTATTTCAATAAAATTACTGATTCACTATGTTTAACTACGCCTGAGGGCAATAGTGTTTCATTTTGCCACCCGCACCACTCCCACCTTATATACCCCGCTGCAGGCGATGTAGATATCTCCTTGAGGCGTGGCAGCCATGTTGCGGATCACGCCACCGCCGGAGGGGACCGGCCAGGTCGCGAACTTTTGAGTCTGGGGGTCGAATCGGACCATGGTGTTCGGCTTTACGCCCGATTCGCTGTACCAGACCATGCCGTCCGGCGTCACGGTCATGCCGTACGGGCGGGTCGAGCCTCCCCAGATAGCCGCGCCGGTAGTCGGTGTACCAGATCATGTCGTCGGCACTGATGGCGATCCGCCGCGGCCTGGCCCCTTTCGGCAGCCGGTATTCGGTGATCGCCATGGTGGCGGGGTCAATGCTGCCGATTCTGTTGGAGCCGAATTCGCAGAAGAAGGGAATTCCGCGGGCATTGACCGCAATCCCGTATGGCCGGGCATCGGCTGTCGGCGGCCGCTTCAGAGCGATCCTTCCCGTGGCCGGATCGAGCCTGCCGACGAAATTCCCCTGCTGGACGGTAAACCAGATCATCCCTTGCGCGTCGAAGACAAGGGTATGGGGGTCCCGGGCGGCCTTATCCGGGAGGGGGAACTCGGTCACCACCCCGCTCTTCGGATCGAGCCTGCCGATATACCCCTTGTAGTTGGCCGTGAACCAGATGGCGCCGTCACGGTCGGCCACCAAGCCGTGAGGGCCGGAATCCGGGGTTTTCAGTGGGTACGACCGGAACTGCCCTGTTTTCACATCGAGCCGCCCCAGGGTATTGGAGCCCATACCCGTATACCAGAGCGCTCCGTCCGGAGCGACGGCCGGATCGTGAGGGAATACGTCGCCGGAAGGAATGGCCCATTCCTCGATCCTTACCGGGACAGAGGCGTAGGCAAGCGTGGCGCAGACCGCCAGAATGAGAACGATGACCAAATCCAGCTTCCGCTTCATGATCTCCAACCTCCCCTCGAACTGCAATGCATCCGTGATGCTGCGAAACATTCCGGCAATTCCATTGTAACGCCATTCAGGCGTATGAGGATACCCAAAGCGGGACATGTCTGATTGAACATAGAAAAAGCATTTGCCACAGAGACACAGAGACACAGAGATAAATATTTCAAAGAGTTAGACAATATTTTGGTCTAAATTCTCTTCACCGTTCCGGATTTGAGAATAAAACTCTGTGATTTTCTCTGTGACTCTGCGTCTCTGTGGCAGAAGTGCCGCTTTTAGGTTGAAAATGTCCTCTGCTGAGGCCGCAACGGGAATTTTTATGCCGGCCCTGCCGACGCGCAGCCTGGCATTCGCCTCATTTACGGGTCCGCAGGAACGTGACCAGGTCCCAGCGTTCCCGGGGCGAGAGTTTGTTCTGGAAGGGGGGCATGCGGCCGAAGCCGAAGGTGATGGCCTTGAAGATGGCGCCGTCGCTCAAGCCTTGCAGCATGTCGCGGTCAAGGCCGGGAGGCGGGGGAACGAGTTTCTTGCCGACCGGACCGCGCTCGGCCGATGTCTGGCCGTGGCACATGGCGCAGTTGACGGTGAAGATCGCCTTCCCCTGTGTCACTGATTCCGCGTTCGGTGAAACAGGATTCTTCAGCTCCGTATCCTGGGAAACGAGTTCTCGGCCGGAGACCGGCACGCTGTCGGCGGGAGGCATGAGGATAGGCGCCTGGTACGGCTTGATGGAGGGCTGCCGGTCCATCCACATGGCGGCCATCAGCAAAGGAACAACGGCAATAATGGCCAGTCCGGCGCTCCGTTTCATGGCTGCACCTCCGTTGTGATCCTCAGGGCGCCGGCATCGTTCATGATCTCCTCCGCCCGCTCCTTCTGCTCGGAAGCCGGGAGGAGGGCAATCCCACCGATGCACTCCGCCGGCCGCACCCCAGGTTCGCACGCCACGGGCTCCCCGCCGGGGTGGATGGAAAGGCTGATGCCGACGCACCCCTCGGCGATTGCCGGATCGTAGGGGCGCTTCCTCAATGCCGGGAGCCCCATCTCCAGGAACATCCCCGCTATGGTGCCGATCATGGCGAAGAGCATGGTGAACTCGTAGGTAACGATACCGGTTGGGAACAGGGCAATGATCGGCTTGTCGCCGGTCTGCACCGGGTAGAGCCAGGCCGTGCCGGCCGCCAGGGAAAAGCCGGCGACTGCGCCGACACAACCCGCGGCCAGGGCCACCCAGCGGAACCTGGTGCGGTGCCCGCTCTTCACCAGCACGCCGCTTGGATAGGGGATGGAGGAGAGCGACGTGATCTGGGCCTCGGTAAAGCCCGCCCGGACCAGCCCCTCCACCGCCCTGGCGGCGCTCTCCACATCATTGAAGATCCCGAGTGTTTCCATGGCGCTACTCCTTTCCCGCGATGGAGGGAAGCTGGGCCCGGCCAAGCGTCACCTGGGCCTGGCGGGCTTCAAGTTCGCGCACGTCGGAGAGCGCCACCATGGGGAACAGCTTGGCAAAGATGGTGTAAAGCAGGGCAAATCCGGCAAAAGCAGCGACGGTGATGGAGAGTTCCACCCAGGAGGGGAAATAGGTACCCCAGACAAAGGGCATGTTCTTGTGGGAGAGGGACGGCACGATGATCAGGAAGCGCTCGATGAACATGCCCACGTTGATCAGCAGCGAAATCACCAGCATCGCCCCGGTGGAGCGCCGCAGCCGCTTGAAGCAGAGCGCCGTGATCGGCAGCAGGGAGTTGCCGAGCAGCATCACCAGCAGTGCCGGGGTATACTTGCCGGACATAAAGCTGAACACCTCCCACTCGATCGGTTCGTGGGCATACCAGGTGGTCTGGACCTCGACGAAATAGGCGTAGGACCAGAGCAGTGAGATCACCAGCAGCAATTTGCCCATGTTGTCGAAGTGAAGCGGGGTCAGGTACTCCTCCAGATGGAATGTCTTGCGGATGATGATCATCAGAGTGATCACGGCCGCAACCCCGGAGAGGATCGCCCCGATGACGAAATAGGGAGGGAAGATGGTGCTGTGCCAGCCGGGAACCACGGTCACGCCGAAGTCCCAGGCCACGATGGAATGCACCGACACCGCCACCGGGATGATCAGGGCCGCCATCAGGGTGGATGCCTGATGGTAGATCACCCACTCGCGGGCCGTGCCGCGCCACCCCATGGCCAGGAGCGCGTAGAGGGTCCTGCGCCGGCCCCTGGAACGGTCACGGGCCACGGCCAGGTCGGGGAGCATCCCCAGGTAGAGAAAGAGGGTGCTGCCGATGACATAGGTAGTGATTGCCATGGCGTCCCACAGAAGCGGCGAGCGGAAGTTGGGCCACATCCCGCGCTGGTTGGGATAAGGGAGCAGGTAGAAGAATACCCAGTTGCGCCCCAGGTGGATGAGGGGAAAGAGACCCCCCACGCTGATGCAGAAGACGGTCATGGCCTCGGCGGCGCGCAGGATCGGCCGGCGCCAGTTGGCCTGGGAGAGGCGCAGGATGGCCGAAACCATGGTGCCGGAATGGGAGAGCCCGATCCAGAAAACGAAGTTGACAATGAAGATCCCCCACATGACCGGCCGGCCCAGGCCGGTGCAGCTCATATCGGTCGCCACCATGTAGCAGAAGGCGTACATCCCCCAGGCCACCACCGCTCCCAGCAGGAAGGCCAGAGCGTACCAGCGCAGTGTCGGTGGGCGCAGGGAGGAGAGCATCTCGTCGTTCATCCGGCTGGCGCTCTTGGGAGGGATGGGCTGTTCAGACATGTTCGCGTCCTCCTCCCTTGAGGTAATTGACCGAGGGATGGGTGCCTAAGTGCTCCAGCAGCCGGAAGCGGCGCGGGCTGCGGGCCAGGCGCGCCACCCGGCTGCCCGGATCGGCCATGTTGCCGAACACCAGGGCCTCGCTGGGGCAGGTCTGGGCGCAGGCGGGCTGCACCTCGTTGTCGCGGATCAAACGCCCTTCCCCCTTGGCCTCCTCCTTGGCCCGGCGGATACGCTGGATGCAGAAGGTGCACTTCTCCATCACCCCTCGTGAGCGGACAGTGATATCCGGCGAGAGCTGGTTGTCCAGCGGCTTCGGCCAGGCGTGTTCGTGGTCGTAGAAGTTGAAGACCCGCACGGCGTAGGGGCAGTTGTTGCCGCAGTAACGGGTGCCGACGCAGCGGTTGTAGACCTGGCCGTTCAGGCCGTCCGGGTTGTGGTAGCTGGCGTAGACCGGGCAGACCGGTTCGCAGGGGGCGTCGTGGCAGTGCTGGCAGAGCACCGGCAGGAAGCGCACCCGCACGTCGGGGTACTCCCCTACCCAGAAGCGCTCGATGCGCAGCCAGTGCATGTTGCGCCCCTCGCCGATCTCCTTCTTGGCGCAGATGGCCACGTTGTTCTCCGCCTGGCAGGCCACGACGCAGGCGCCGCAGCCGGTGCAGCGGTCCAGGTCGATCACCATGCCCCATGTGTATGGACTCGTTATTTTTTCCATGATCGTCTCTTCCTTAGCCGGCAAGACCGGGCCGCAAAATCGTATTGTTTCAGATTACATCTCGATCAGTTCGCTACGGAAGCTTCCTTGGGGATTACCGGCCGTCACCAGTTCTCCCTTGGCGGAGATGCGGGTCAGTCGTACCCGGGTGGCGTTCCAGGCAGGTTGAGGGTCCTTTCCCTCGATGTTCGCCACAAGGAGCGACAGGGGGTTGACTCCCCTAGCCGTGGCGTAGCGCCCCATACCCCGGTGCCCCTGCCCCAGGGGGATGGCCACCATGTCGGGGCGGATGGCGGGGTAGATCACGGCGGGCAGCCGCAGCGCACCCTGGGGAGAGGCCACCTCCACCAGGTCGCCGTGGCTGATCCCCAGCGATGCGGCGGTTTGGGGGTTGATCTCGACCCAACTGTCCCAGACCACGGTGGTCATTGGGTCGGGGAGCTGTTGCAGCCAGGGGAGTGCGGCACCCCGGCCGTCATAGAACGCAACCGATGGGTAGACCTGAAGATGCAGCGGAAAGGCCTGTTTATCCCCAGCAAAGCGAGGCTGGGCCGGTTCGGGCAGGGAAGCGCCCGGGACCCAGCGATATCCCTTTTCCTGACCTTTACTCTGTTTATTGTTTGTCTCGAACAGCCCCCCCTGTCGCAGCAGTTCGACCCACCTCGCCTCGAACGCTCCGCTTTCCGGGAAGCCGAGCCTTTTGTGCAGCGCCCCCTTCACCATCTCCTGATAGGATTGCTGAGGCAGGGCTGCGGCCAATGCCCCGCCCAGTTCATGGGCCAATGCCAACAGCACGTCGGGGAACTGGCGACTGTCGAAAAGCGGCGTCACCACCGGCTGTATCAGGCCGATCACCCCTTCACGGGTGCCGGCCAACGGGATCATGTCTCCCCAACTCTCCAGGGCGGCGTGATCCGGCAGGATCAGATCCGCCTGCAGGGCGGTATCGTCCAACAGCGACGAGAAACTGACCACGAACGGCACCTTGGCCAGGGCCTGCGGGAAACCGGTGGCCGGGGGTATGGCGTGAAGCGGGTCGCCCTGGACCAGGGCGACGTCGATTCGGCCGGACTGCATCCGTTCGACCATGGAGATCAGTTCGCTCAAGGAGTTCTCCGGACCGTCGGGCGAGCCGGCGTCCGGGTAGACCCCGCCGGGGCGGTTCAGGTTGCCCGCCAACAGGTTCAGCAGTTGCACGGCGCGCACCGCTTCCGGACCGTTCGTCTGGAAGGCGACCGCCTCACCTGCCATGGCCAGGGCCGGGCGGGTGGTGGCAAACTCCCGGGCCACCTCGGCTATCTGTCCTTCTTTCAGACCCGTCAACTCGGCCACTCGCGGCAGATCGTAGGCCGCCAACCCCTTCAACAGAGCTTCCGCCCGAAGCCCGTTTGCCGCCAGGGCTTCCTTGTCGAACAGCCCCTCGGCCAGGATCAGGCGGGCCATGGCCAGGGCCAGCGCCCCCTCGCTCCCCGGCCGGGCCGGCATCCAGCGGTCCGCCGATGCGGCGGTCAGGGACATGCGGCCGCCGCAGTAGGTGAAATGGCCTCTGACCGTGTCCCGCTCCTGGCGCATGCGGCCGAAGGCACGGCTGTACTGGACCGGGGACAAGTGGTGTTCCACAAAATCAGCGCCAAAACTGAGCAGGTACCGGGTCTCGGCAATGTCGTAGAAAGGGAGGCTGGACTGGGCGAAGCTCAGGCGGTTTGCCCGGCGCAGCCAGTCGGGGGCCAGGAGGTCGAATGAGAGCTGGTGAGGCGAGCCGAAGGAGCGCATGAAGGCGGTGGTCAACTCCGACAGGGTGCCGCGCAGTTGGGGCGTCACCAGGGCCAGGTGGTCGGTAGCCTTTTTTTGCTGAAGCGACGTGAGTTGTCCGGTCAAAAGCGCCAGCCCTTCTTTCCAGGAGATGCGCTGGAATTCACCCGAACCGCGGGCTCCGGTGCGCTTGAGCGGCTGCGCCACCCGGTCGGGGTGGTACAGTTCCTGGAGGATAGCCTGGCCGCGGGCGCACAGCTTTCCCCTGTTGACCGGGTGCAGGGGGTTCCCCTCGACCTTCTTGGCCCGCCCCTCGGAAACCCGAACCAGGATGCCGCAGCCGGCCGGACAGAAGCGGCAGGAGCTGGCATACCAGGTTGCCAGGCCCGGGGTCACCCCTTCATCGGGCGGGACCAGAAAAGGGATCAGTTTCTCGTTTTTTGACTGGCAGCCGGCCAGGAGCGCGCCGGCAGCGGTCATGCCACTCAGTTGTAAAAAGGCTCTCCGCTTCATTCGGGATTCCTTAAATAGCTTCCATCCGGAAACCCGGATGAGAAACTATTTGTTTTTGATTTGGAAACGAGCAATTTTTCGTCATGGCCAGGAAATCAAGGGATTGCGCGGAGGCGTACATCGGTACGCCGCACGAGCAAGCCCGAAGATTGACGCCGCCATGGCGGAAAAGGGCCGTTTCCGGATAAAAACTAAATATGACATGTCCAGCAATCGATGCTGGCCTTGTGGTGACGGTGACACTCCAGGCACCACCCCATCTTGAGACTGGCTACGCGGGTGATCCGTTCCATGGCGGCTACCTCGCCGTGACAGGCGCTGCACTCAAGCTTGGCGCGGATATGCATCATGTGCGGAAAATAGACAAAATCCGGCAGGATATGGACCCTGACCCAGGGGATCGGCTCCTTCCGGTCCCAGTACCCCATCAGTTTCCTGATCTCCGGGGCGTCGGGAGAGATGAACTGGTGGCATGCCCGGCAGTCCGCCACCGCCGGGATGCCGGCAATCGGAGAACGTGTGACAAAGCGGTGGCAGAACAGGCACGGTATGGCATTTGTGCCGGCGTGCAGCTTGTGGCTGAAGCCGATCGGCTGGACCGGCAAACGCTCCCGCAGGTCCAGCGGCAGGATGTACATGAGTGCCAGACCGGCGGCAACAGCGCCTATCATCATGACCACAAGGCCGCCGACAAGCCATGTCTTTTTCATACGGATCACCAGGGAGCAACAAGGATAAATGGTTTCTCATCCGGAGACTCCGGATGAGAAACATCGATATCTATAATAGCAGGCCGTTGCCGCCTGTCAAAAAGGGATGGTAAAAAAAGACGGGCGCCGAAATGAAACGGCGCCCGCGTTGAAGGTAACATCGAACGTTGAACTAAGTCATGGCGCTTTGCCGCCCAACCCTCTCGCGAGTGAGCATTTTGCACAGCGCAGCGGCGATTTCGTCCGCATCATCATCCAGACACCCCATAAAACGTGGGTGGAGAGTGTAGCCCGCTGCAACGGTCTCCATATCCCGGTCAGGCAGAATCAGGATGGTGCAGATATCGTGCAGCAGCCATTTCATCAGTTGTATTTCGGCAAACTCGCTCCTGGAACCGGCGATCAGCACGGCGACCACAGGCTGCATGGACGGGTTCATGATCCTGCTGACCAGGCTGCCCATGGCGCTGCATACCTTGGTTTCAGGGGCGATCCGCATCACGGCATCCCGGATATGGTCACCGACCCCATCTCGTGCGAACAAGAGTATCTGCATGGCTTCGATCCTCTGCGAAATAATCCCGGAAAATCTTTTGCCAAAGAGACACAGAGATAAACATTTCAACCTGAAAAAAAGGCTTTTGGGCCCACAAACGACACAAATATCACGTAAAATTAAAGTATTACGACAAAACAGCAATTCTCATGATAGCTTACAACCATGATGTTACCTCTTTTTTTCGTGTCTTTCGTGCTTTTCGTGGACAACTGCTTTTTCCAGGTTCAAAGGGTTATACAATATTCGGTCTCATTTCCCTTCACCATTCCGGATTTGAGAATATTTGAAAAACTCTGTGATTTCCTCTGTGTCTCTGTGTCTCTGTGGCTGAACTGCATTTTAGACGTTACGTCCAACCCAAGGGAGGCCAATTCAAGGGCAACCATATCTGCCAACCGCCCGATAGCGCCGCCAACCTCCTCGGACATCTCAAGCCCGGTTTCTATCGATTTTGGTTCAATGCCGAAAAGCACGACCCGCTTGGGCATCTTGTCGATCAGTTGAGCCGAGGCGAGAAGGTCCGAGAGTCCGAGCTGATG
>JBEKFJ010000133.1:0-8607 GCA_050013355.1 Oryzomonas sp. | reverse complement strand
TACGTCGGTATGCCATGAATCGCCAGTCGGCATTGGAATGCCGTGATAACGATGAATTCGTTTCAGGATGTTTTCGATGCCACCGTAGAACTGAGCAAGGAAAGCGGCGGCAGCGGTCTTCTCCCTCACGGTCGGCTCTCTTCCAGCGAGGTCGTTAAGCAAGGAAATCGCTTCCTGAACCGTACCTTCCATCATTTCAAGTTCAATACTGATTTCTTCGCGCAAGTCGGCCACGGTCATATAAGTCGCCTTCCTCTGCGCTCTATCATCTGGGTAAAACGATTGGGAGGAGAAAGAGGGACGAGATCAAGCGGGACATTAATTTCCTCTTGCCAGCAATGTGATTTTATCAAACTGTTCCTGATTGAATGCCATACCAAGCGACCTTTCCATTGCCTACATCAATCATTGAATGTGGTTAAAATATGGCATTACATGTCATGCCAGTCAATCGTTAAAATATGCTTGGCTGTTCCATGGACAAAACGCCAAATCAATTTTGAAATATGGATACCTGAGTTTTTGGAAACCCCCGTGTCCATTTGCCCTTCCTCCAGGTGATGGTATTATTTTCGTGTCTATAACCGAAAGAACGGTTTCACGCGACGACGCAACGACGCAACGTTAAGCCGTTCGGTTATCGAATCAGGGCCATTCACGGGCTCGGCCTTCAGCAAAATCCTTGAAAGAGTTTGCATTTCGTTGCGTCGCTGCGTCGACGCGTGAGTAATTTTTGAGGCCTTTGTTTTGGTTATAGTTCCGATTATTCAAGGAGCACGTCGATGACGAGTACGGAGCTGTTCTGGAAAGTTGTTGATCAGACTATACGGCTGGCGGAATTAACGAGCCTGGAAGGCGACATGAGGGAAGCGCCGCTCAGGCGGGATGTCCGCTCTCTGGGGTTTTTGCTGGGAACGGTTATACGGGAGCAGGCTGGGGAGAGCACGTTCGAGGCCGAGGAGGAACTTCGCCACCTGGCAATCCGCCACCGGAAGCTGAATCAGGACCTGGGCGAGACGTGTCTCGATTTCCCCGGTGAACGGGAACTTCAGGAACGGGCCGCAGGGATAATCGGCCGAATGACCGTTGCCGAGTCATACCAGGTTGTCAAGGCATTCTCCACCTATTTCGAGTTGACCAACCTGGCGGAAACCAACCATCGTAAGCGGCGCAGACGGGCGACTATGCTTGCCTCAGGCGGTCCCGACAAGCGCGGTTCGCTGCGCGGCACCTTGCTCCGCATGCGTGACGCCGGCACCTCTGCGGAACAAGCCTTGGGATGGCTTAGGCAGATAGAGATCATGCCGGTCTTTACCGCCCACCCCACCGATGTGGCGCGGCGTGTCATGCACTTCAAGCAGCGGCGCATTGCCCATGAACTTGAGACCCTGGATCGCCTCCCGCTCACCGACAGTGAGGCATCGCGAAGACAGCAGGCGATGCTGGCCGAGATCACGTCGCTCTGGCAGACGGATGAGGTGCGACGGCGTAAGCCCACGGTGGTTGACGAGATCAAGATGGGGCTCGACCATTACCCTGATTCACTGATTACGCCCCTCAGTAAGCTGTATGAGGATATTTCCGATGCCTTCCGGGAGATTTACGGGGTCGATTTCCCTCCTGCAGACCTGCCGACGGTAGTTCGCTTCGGCTCGTGGATCGGCGGCGACAGGGACGGCAATCCCTACGTCACCGCAGACACCACCCGTGAAGCCCTGCAGAAAGCGCGGGAGGTTATCCTCGGGAATTACCTGGGGTCTGTTGAGGAACTGCGCCGCCTGCTCACACCGTCCTTGAGCCGGGTGGCGGTAACAGCTCAACTTGCCGACCTGGTCGCACACTATCACGCCACCCTTACCATGTCCGATGAGGAACGGGAGACCATCCCCGAGTGGGAACCGTACCGGCGCTTAGCCGGATTCATGCTTCATCGGCTGCGGTGCACCCTGTTTGAACCGAATCACGTCGATGCCTATCCCGATGCCGCATGTTTCATCGCAGACCTGCGGCTGATCCGCGAAAGCCTGGCCGCCGGTAACGGAGAGCTTTTGGCCCGCTCCCTGATCGATCCCCTGGTGAGACAGATCGATACCTTTGGATTCCATCTGCACAGCATCGACATCCGCCAGCATGCCCGAATCCATTCCAAAGCAGCGAGCGAACTGGGTGCCGGATGTTCCACCTGTGCCGCGTCTTCCTCTCAACTCCCAGCGCAACCATCCGCGGAAACCACCGAGTTGATCGATTCCCTGCGGGCCATTGCCCGGCTGAAACGGACCTACCCGCCGGCTGCCATAAAAAGCTATGTCATCAGCGGTGCCTCCTGCGTTCAGGATGTATTCACCCTGGTCTGGCTGATGGAGCTGTGCGGGGTGCGCGTTGCTGCCGACGACGGCGGTGATCCGGGTGTGATGCCGGTGCCGCTCTTTGAATCCATTGAAGACCTGCGCAACGCCCCGGAGATCTGCCGGACCCTCTGGAACTCCACCGACTATCGCCCATTTCTCGACTCGTGGGGACGGCGGCAGGAGGTGATGTTGGGCTATTCCGATTCCAACAAGGATGGCGGCATGCTCACCAGCTCCTGGGAGATTTACAAGGCGCACCGGGCGCTGCATCTTGTCGCGGAGCAGTGCGGCGTGAAGCTGGTGCTCTTCCATGGCCGCGGGGGCACGGTCGGCAGGGGAGGAGGTCCGACCCACCGGGCCATCGTTGCCCAACCGGATGGAGCCTTCTCCGGTTCCCTGAAGATCACGGAACAGGGTGAGGTCATCAACTGGAAATACTCCGATGCGGCGCTGGCGCAGCGCAACCTGGAGCTCATGACGGCCGCGGCGCTGGAGGCTCTGGCGCGTCCCGGCATAGAGACGCCGGCTGTGGAGGCGGAGTGGGAGGAAGCGCTCGATGCGATGTCGGCTGACGCCTATGCATTCTACCGGCAAAGCATTGCCGACAATCCCGATATCATCCCCTATTTCGAACAAGCCACACCGGTGTTGGAATTTGATCTGGCAAAGATAGGATCACGTCCGGCGCGTAGGGGAGGAAACCGGGAGTTGGCCGACCTGCGGGCCATTCCTTGGGGGTTCGGCTGGATGCAGAGCCGTCATGTGGTCCCCGGCTGGTTCGGTGTCGGGTTTGCCCTGGAGCGGTTTTCCGCCAAGGGGGAACGGCAACGAGTTCTTCTCCGCGCCATGATGCAGCGGTTCCCTTTTTTCTACGACATGATCAGGAACGTGGAACTGGCCCTGACCAAGGTCGATCTCCCCCTGGCCCGCCTCTATTCATCCCTGGTATCGGATCAGGAACTGCGTGATCGTGTCTTCACCATGATTGCCGAAGAGTACCAGCGCACCCGAAAGATGGTGCTGACTATAACCGGCCAGTCGTGCCTGCTGGAGAACAACGCGCCTCTGGCGCACTCGCTCCAGCTCAGGACCCCCTATGTTGACCCCCTGAGCCTGATCCAGATCGAATTGTTGCGAAGAAAGAGGAGAGGGGAGGAGAGCGAAGAACTGAACTATGTGCTGGCCGCCACCATCGGCGGCATATCAGCCGGGTTGAGGAATACGGGTTAGTCAAAGGGACTCAGTACCTTGTCAAACCACTCTCACCCGGTATACTTGTTTCCGTGACTGAAAACCCCGGTGGAGGGACCCATGGAACAGGGTGACGAGCAGCAAGGGTTGTGGCGTCGTATCCGGGTAAGCCTCTTCGGACGCCCCAAGAAAATCAGGGACCCGTCCCTCTTTCACAAGCTCTCCCTCATCCCGGTGCTTGCGTGGGTCGGGCTCGGCGCAGACGGCCTTTCCTCATCTTCCTACGGGCCTCCTGAAGCGTTCGCCGCACTCAAGGAGCACACCTACCTCTGCCTCGCGCTGGGACTGGCAACGGCATTCACCGTTGTCGTCATATCCTACGCATACACCCGTCTCATCGAACATTTCCCCCATGGGGGAGGCGGCTACATCGTCGCCACCCACGTGCTCGGCCCGGGCGCCGGCGTCCTTTCCGGCTGCGCGCTGATCCTCGACTACATACTCTGCATCACGGTCTCGGTTTCCGCATGTATCGATGCCGTCTTCAGCTTCCTCCCTCTTACCTTTCTGGAGTACAAACTCCACACTGCGACGGTTCTGCTCGTGTTCCTCATTGTCCTCAACATCCGGGGCGTGAAGGAATCGGTCATCGTCCTCGCCCCCATATTCGTATTCTTCATCGGGACGCATCTGCTCCTCTTCGCTGCGATGGCGAACTTCTCGGACCAGGCGGGCGCGGTTGCGCACTGGGCACAGGACGCATATCGTCAGGATGTGGCCACAATCGGCGGGTGGGGGATACTCCTCCTCTTCCT
The DNA here is from genome assembly GCA_050013355.1 of Oryzomonas sp. Lineage (GTDB taxonomy): Bacteria > Desulfobacterota > Desulfuromonadia > Geobacterales > Pseudopelobacteraceae > Oryzomonas. Next base: position 4,253 of record JBEKFJ010000133.1, on the reverse strand, counting down.
GCGCGCTTATTCTCTCGGAGGGGGAACCTATACCGGACTCGAAGCGGTCTCCAACGGTCTGCAGATCATGCGGGAGCCCAAGGTGCAGACGGCGAGACGGACGATGGTGTACATGGCGGCGTCGCTCGCACTGACCGCCGGGGGGCTCTTCTTCTGCTACGTTCTGGCAGGCGTTTCTCCGGCGGAGGGGAAGACCCTGAATGCCGCCCTGGCGGAGAAGGTCTTTGCGTCATTCCCCGCAGGCGGGGCATTGGCGCTTCTTACGCTTCTCTCGGAAGGGGCGCTCCTGCTCGTTGGCGCGCAGACCGGCTTTATCGATGGCCCCAGGGTCATGTCGAACATGGCGGTCGATTCGTGGCTGCCCCGCAGATTTTCGGCTCTTTCGGACCGGCTCACCATGCAAAACGGCGTCGCGCTGATGGGTGGGGCGGCTCTGCTGCTTCTGTGGTATACGAAAGGATCGGTTTCGGCACTGGTGGTCATGTTCTCCATCAATGTATTCATCACCTTTTCCCTCTCGCAACTGGGGATGGCGCGCTACTTCATCCGACGCCGGAAGGAAGACCCGCAGTGGTTCCGGCGCCTGTCCGTCTTCCTGATGGGCGGGGCGCTGTGCCTGACGATCCTTATCATCACCGTTATCGAAAAGTTCGCCGAAGGAGGATGGCTCACCCTTCTGATCACCGGCATCCTCATGGCATTCTGCTATGGGATCCGGCGGCACTACACACGGGTGGGGAAGGCGATGAGGGAGTTGGACGAGATGCTCATGGATTTCCCGCTGCCCAAGGAGATCAATTTGGAGCCCCTCAATCCGGCAGAGCCGACAGCGATTCTGCTGGTTACCGGCTACAACGGTTTCGGCGTCCACATGTTCCTGACCATTGTTACCAGTTTGGGCAAATGTTTCACAAACCTTGTCTTCGTTTCGGCCGCCGTCATCGACTCGGGGTCATTCAAGGGGGTCGAGCAACTGGACGCGCTGGAACGTTCGGTGACCGATTCTCTGAAGAAATACGTCGAACTGGCACGGCGTCTCGGATTTCGCGCCGAGTACCGCACAGAACTCGGGACCGACGTGGTGGAAACCGCAACAAAGATCTGCCGCGAGGCAAATGAACTCTATCCGAACAGCACGGTCTTTTCCGGCCAGCTTGTCTTTCCCCTGCCTAAATTCTACCACTGGATGCTGCACAACCAGACCTCCTTTGCGATTCAGCGCAACCTGCAATGGGAAGGGATCAAAACGATGATCCTGCCGGTGCGGGTGCGAATTTAAACCGCAGAAAACGATCCCGCATAAAGTAACCTGCATTTTGAGTTGACGTTTTCTTTATGCTTTTCCCACTCATTTTGACACCTATTTTATTTCGAAAGATCTATGCTGACAACCGATGGATAACCTCTGATGCATTCGGAGAAGTGCTATATCGGAAGATAATCTTCCAGGGTAAAATATGCGCAACAAACCATGGGCAAGACGGAGGCAACAGTGAGATCAGCACTTATTTGCAACGACGATCCGGCAATCAGGGCCAGTATAAGGAATGAACTCAAGGAACTCGGCTTTGACTCAATATCCGAGGCCGGCGATGGCAAGTCGGCAGTATCGATAGCCTTTGAAGTCCTTCCTGACATAGCTATCGTTGATGCGGCGGGCGGTTTGAACTCCGCTCGTGAGATCATGCTGAAAATGAGGATTCCCGTCATCCTGCTTATGTCGCATTACGATTCTGACACGTTGAACCAAATCAAAAAAATCGGAATTACTACAACCCTGAGCAAGCCGTTCCGGAAGCAGAGTTTGTTGCCTGCGATAGAGATGGCAATCGCTCTTGCCAAAGAGGTGGAACTTCTCAAATCAGATGTGGCAGAACTGAATAAAACCATCGAGAACCAGGCAATCATCTACAAGGCCAAGAAAGTCCTCCTGCGGTCCGGGGGGCTATCCGAGTCTGAAGCTTTCAGAAAGATCCAGAAACTGGCAATGGATACGAAAAAGAACATGCGTCAAATTGCCGAGGCAATCCTCATCACCGACAGGAGTGGACAAAAGGAAATTCACCCATAATAGCCGTGCAAACGGGAGGATCAAAATGAAACAGGTGGATGGAATAATCAATACAAAGGATATGGAAAGGCTGTCGAAGGCTCTCGAAGCAAAAGGATTTATTGTTTATGAAGTTATGTATAATGGCAGCAGGGCAATAAATTCGGGTATTCTCAAAGGTGTGGCCTATATTTACAACCAGTTTAATAGAGTAAAGATAAAGATCGTCATAGACGATAACCTGGTCGGCACACTCATGGATACTCTTTGCAGCATCGGAGAGTGCAGTTTTGATATTTCTCCTGAAGTACGAGTCAGTCTCGCCTGAGGATCATCTACTATGCCCGATCCCGTTATTACTCAGCATAAAGAGTGGAAATACCTGTTAGCAGCATTAAAGGATAACCCCAAATTATCGTACATTTGCACTGCAGGAAACTATGTGCAAAAATTGGTTTTGGCGGCACCGCTTGCCATCTCTGCCTTTATCCTTCGCTTTGCTCCCCAGCTCCGTAACCTTGAAAAGATCAACATATTGGTCATTGGCGCACAATGGCATGATGCCTTGGATAATGGATGCTGGTATCAGTTGATACCGGATTTCTGCGGTTCGTCATGCAAGGTTGAAGCTACCCTTGTCGGCCCGGATATCTTTATGGAAAACGATCGCAAAACGAAATTGAGTTCCATGGCGAGAACCGGTTTCGCTGAAGCGGTTATAATCAAGTCCGGACTTGAAGATGCAAAGATAGATGTGTCTTCATTCGACCTCTTTGTTTTTTTTCATCCGGAAATCGGATCCCATCAGTATGAATGGATTGAAGATGCTTTGTCTCTTGTCGTGAAAACAGGCAAGCCGATAATGGCGACTTCGTTCGACCGGGATGAATATGAGATGGATGTCAGGCACCTTGAAGCCAATGGCTATACCGTTGAAAGCGAACCTCTTGAAAACCCGTTCTTTATTGAACTTGACGGAGCAGTAAACGGTGTACTGCAATGGGGTCGTGTCGTGTACAACATAGCGTCCCCTATCTGACCGCATCGTGGATACTGCGGCTCTCGATAAACTTAACGGGGGTGGATGAATAGTCGCGATGGGCTCCGGCGGCTTCAATTCCGGCCCGACCAACCCCGACTTCATCAGTGCGGGTGCCTCTCTCTCGGCAACAGGCGCTTTCAGTCGTGTGGAGCGGGGATCTCCCCAAGCCAGCGCAGCAGCGGGGCCGTGGTCGCCCCTTGGACAACGATGGAAAAGGCGACCACCGCAAAGGCGACAGTCACAATCTCATTGCGATGGGGTATTTCAGGCGGAAGCCCGAGTGCAAGGGCAAGGGCAAGGGCACCGCGCAGCCCTCCCCAAAACAGGACGTGACGATGGCTCATCCGCACCGGCGCGAAGAAACGACCGAGCAGGGCGCAGCAGGGATAGATGGCCGCTGCCCGCCCCGCCATCACCACGGCAATTCCGACCACTACCGGCAGCAGCTCACCCTGAAAATTCTGTTTCGCCTCGTGCATCCCGATCAGGATGAATATCAAAGAGTTTACGACAAAGGTCACATATTCCCAGAACGACTCGACCGCCACGCGGCCCTTGGCGGTCAGGGCCCACGGCGATCCGATATTGCCGATGATGATCCCCGCCGTCATGGTTGCCAGCACTCCCGACAGGTGGAAATGCTCGGCCAGCAGGAAGGAGCCGTAAGCTGCAATAGTGGTAAGAACAATCTCCACGAGGTGGTCATCGGTCCTGCCGGCCATAAGCAATGCCCCTCCAGCAACCAGAGCCCCGCAGAAGAGACCGCCGGACACCGAGGTCAAGAGGGTCTGAGCGATAGTAAACGAATCCCAGGGGCCTCCCGTTATGATCGCCAGGGCAACGCTGAAGGCGACAGCCGCCGTGCCGTCATTGAAAATGCTTTCGGCTTCTGCGAGCATGCGCAACCGTCCGTGCACCCCCGCCTCCTTGAAAGTGGCGATAACCGAAACCGGGTCGGTTGCGGCGATTAGCGCACCGAATAGGATCGCCCCCGGCCATTCCCAGCCGATCAGAAAATGCAAACCGGTTGCGGTTAAGGCCGCCGACACCATCATTCCCACCGTCACGAGCACGAGCAGAAGCGGCAGGTCCCGGCGCAACTCCCGCCAGCGAATGTAGAGGGCTGCTTCGAAAATGAGCGGCGGCAGGAATACGGAGAAG
>JBEKFJ010000132.1:0-8292 GCA_050013355.1 Oryzomonas sp. | reverse complement strand
TCGAAAGCCCTTTTGTGACTTCGGCCTGCGGCCTCACCCTTCGGGCGCCTTCGCGGTCCAATTTCACAAATGAAATTGTGCGGCGTAGCGCTGCTACGCCTCCGCAGGGCATTCTGTGGGTGAGACGATCTGACTATTTTTGAACAACCTAAGTTTTTCAACGGCCTGTTAGCGCGCCGCAACCAATACCAACACTTGTGCGTTTGCATTATTATGTGTCCAGGAGCTCGATAGTAGATGTCCCATTCCATTCCGTTGACAAAAGAAAGCTATGAGGCGTTGCAGGAAGAACTGAAACGCCTGGTTCGTGAGGAGCGCCCCAAGGTTATCCAGGATATTGCCGAGGCCCGCAGCCATGGCGATCTCTCGGAAAATGCCGAGTATGATGCCGCCAAAAACCGCCAGGCCTTCATCGAAGGGCGTATCCAGGAATTAAATGGCAAGCTTGCCCGGGCCTATGTTGTGGATCTCTCCGGCATGAAACCGGACAAGGTGGTCTTCGGCTCCACCGTAACCCTGTACGACACCGCTTCCGAGGAGGAGGTGTCGTACAAGATCGTCGGCGAGGACGAGGCGGACATCAAACTGAGCAAGATATCGTGTACGTCACCCGTCGGGAAGGCCCTGATCGGCCACAAGCTGGACGACACCGTCAAGGTCACGGTTCCATCGGGAACCAAGGAATATGAAATCATCGACATCAAATACGAGTAATACCGATTTCAAATCAAGGATGAAATCAAGGCGGCGAGGATTGAGACGACGAAGGCGTACAGTGTAAGTACGTTGAGGAGCCGAAGACGAGCCAACGCAGACAACGCCTTGATTTGGAATTGGTAGGGCGTACACCTTCCGGGAGGAGAGACAACCATGGCAGATACGATCACCAAGAATATGACGTTTTTTGAAGTTATGCGCATGCACCCCGAGGCGGTTTCGGTACTGCAGAAGTACAACCTGGGATGCATCGGCTGCATGGGCGCCCAGAATGAAAGTCTCGAACAGGGGGCCAATGCCCATGGCATCGACGTGGATGCGCTGGTGAAGGACCTCAACGCAGCCATCGCCTGATTTCACAACGGTCTATTTGTTAAACCCAAGCCCCCAGGGAAGCGCTCTCCGGGGGCTTTTTTTGCGCCGTGCGGAGGAAGTGGTATATTCTAAAAAGAAAAAGCATGTGCCACCGTCGTAGAGAAGCAGGCTGACATCTGCCACAAAGACACAGAGGCACAGAGGTCCACAGAGAAAAGCAAAAAACTTTTTTCGGTAAACCATCATCAAGAATCTTTATTGGTTTTCTCAGTGTCTCTGTGGCAAAATGCCGATTTTGATGCTGAGGGGAGGTCGTTATGCGCCTCTTTATCGCCATCGAGCTTCCCGATGAGATCAAAAGGCTCCTGGAAGGAATGCGTACCGACATACCCGGTAGCCGCTGGGTGCCGTTGGAGCAGATCCACCTGACCCTTGCCTTCCTCGGCGAGGTGGATGATGCCACAATCGGTCTGCTGACCGGGGCATTGGCAACAATCAAGGCACCCGGTTTCAACCTTTATTTCAGCGCCCCCGGCTGTTTTCCCGACCGCCGCCGTTCCAGGGTGCTGTGGGTCGGGCTGGAGCCGGAGCCGCTGCTGAACAGTCTGGCCTCCCTGGTACGCGAAGCGGTGCTGGCCTGCAATATTTCCCAGGAGGAACGCCCCTTTTCCCCTCACATCACCCTGGCCCGCCTCAAGTTTCCCGCTCAACGCGAGGTGGGTGTGTTCCTCGATCAACCCCGAAAAAGGGTGCTTCCGCCAGTGAGCGTGCGGGAATTTTCCCTCTTCCAGAGCCTCCTGACGTCCCGTGGAGCCGTTCACACGGCGGTGAAAACATTTGCTCTTTCCCTGCCATAGGAGGGGGTTGCATCTGACAGGGAGACAGATCCGTTTTCTCCGCCTGTATGGGCGATTGCCCCGTTTGAGGTGGATTTTGACGTTGCTATGGTGTATAAAAAGAGAATTATCTTCATCACAGCTCGATTCTGGAAAGTTGCCATCTCACCATGGATACCGGCCCAGGCCATTCATTAGTTTCCGGCTGGAAACTATCCATTGCCGTTGTTAGAACCGCACCGGAATTGAGGGGCTTTCCGTGCCGAAGGTAACCCTTTCAGCCGAAAAAGCCCTGGTCATCCCCCCAGAGTTTCTCGATCATCTCGGTATCGGGCCGGGCGACACGGTTTCCGTCGAGTTGGAAGGGGGAGGGATTGTGCTCCGGGCTGCGCGGGAATCCGGTCCCTGCCCCGTCCTCCACCCGAAAGGAACGGAGGGTCCGGCAACAGGGCCGGTTCTCCCAAAAGAGCAAGGTGCTGCGCTTAAGGAGGCCATCGCCCGAAAGAACCTCCAGACCCGCATGCAGTTCATAAAGGGGGTCGGGCCAAAACTCTCGGAACTGTTGGAGAAGCGTGGCGTGGCGACCGTCGAGGACGCACTGTACCTGCTTCCGCACCGCTACGAGGACCGCCGCAGCCTGACCCCAGTCGCCCGTTTGAAGCCCGGCACGAGCGCGGTCTTTTCCGGAAAGGTGCTTTCGGCCGATATCACGGCCACCAAGGGGGGAAGGCGGTTTTTTGAGGCCCTGGTGGCGGACGACAGCGGTTCCATCGCCTTCAAATGGTTCAACGCCAATCCCACCTTCATGAAACGGACTTGGAAGCCGGGCCGGAGCGGCATCTTTACCGGCGAGGTCACCCAGTTCGGCTACCAGCGCGAAGTGCACCACCCGGACGTAGAGTGGCTGGCAGAGGGAAAATGCGTTCAGGATGTGCTGGCGGCAGATCCGGTCAACTTTGGCCGGATCGTGCCGGTCTACCCCCTGACCGAGGGACTGGGGCAGAAGGTCATGCGCCGGGTGATGAAAGAGGTGGTGGACGACTTTCTGGGCTCGCTTCAGGAATTGATCCCCACATCCATCCTGGGGCCGCTGCTGCTGCCCGGCCTGCGCCAATCCGTGCGTGATCTGCACCTGCCTCCACCCGAATCCGGGTTGGACGACCTCAACCAGGGGCGCACCCCGGCCCACCGGGCTATCGCCTTCGACGAATTTTTTTTCTGGGAATTGGGGCTGGCGCTCAAGAAAAGGGGGGTTGCGCTGGAAGAGGGTATTGCCTTCCAGGTTACCCATCGCTACACAAAGCAGTTGGCCAGGTTGCTCCCCTTCGAACTGACTGGCGCCCAACGCCGGGTCCTGTCCGAGATCAAGGCGGACATGATGGCGCCCCATCCCATGCACCGGCTGGTACAGGGGGACGTGGGGAGCGGCAAGACGCTGGTGGCACTGATGGCAGCGCTGATAGCGGTGGAGAACGGCTATCAGGTAGTCATCATGGCCCCTACCGAGATCCTGGCCGAACAGCACTGGCACACCGTTCACCGCTTTTGCAGCGAGTTGGGCGTTGAAACCGTGCTGATTACTGCGGGCATGAAGGGCAAGGCCAAGAAGGAGGCTCTGGCGCGTGTGGCCGAAGGCCACGCCCAGATCGTCATCGGCACCCATGCCGTGATCCAGGACAAGGTGGAGTTTGCCCGCCTGGGGCTGGGGGTCATTGACGAACAACATCGTTTCGGCGTCCTGCAACGAGGTATCCTCAGAAAAAAGGGAGCTAATCCCGATATCCTGGTTATGACCGCAACCCCGATCCCCCGCACCCTGGCCATGACCCTGTTCGGCGATCTGTCGCTGTCGGTGATCGACGAGCTTCCACCGGGACGCACACCGGTGGAGACACGAATCGCCTTCGAATCCCGGCGGCCGCAGGTGTATGCCACGATTCGCGATGAGGTGCGCCAGGGGCGGCAGGCCTATGTCATCTACCCGCTGGTGGAGGAAACGGAGAAGTCGGAACTCAAGGCCGACAGCCAGATGGCCGAACATTTGAGCCGGGATGTGTTTCCCGATCTGCGCATCGGCCTGCTGCACGGCCGCATGGCGCCGGATGAGAAGGAGTCCGTGATGGGCTCCTTCAAGGCACGTGAAGTGGATATTCTGGTGTCCACCACGGTCATCGAGGTGGGGATCGATGTTCCCAATGTTACGGTAATGGTCATCGAGCATGCCGAACGCTTCGGCCTTTCCCAGCTCCATCAGTTGCGGGGGCGGGTGGGGCGTGGCAGCGCGCGGTCGCGCTGTATCCTGCTGACTGCTGGCAAACTCTCCGAGGATGGCGAACGGCGGCTGCGGGTCATGGAGTCTACCAGCGACGGCTTTCGCATCGCAGAAGCCGATCTGGAGATTCGCGGTCCCGGTGATTTTCTCGGTATCCGCCAGTCGGGCATGCCCGATTTCCGGGTGGCCAATATCCTGCGGGACGGAAGTATCCTGGAACAGGCGCGGCAAGCGGCATTCGGGCTGTTGGAACAGGACCCGGAGCTGTCGGCGGCGGGTCATGCGCCCCTCAAGGAAGAGCTGCTGCGCCGCTGGGGGCAACGGCTGGAACTGGCCTTGATCGGATAGTTGTTTTTTACGTGATTAGCTCTCATCTTCCGCCAAAAGGTTCCCCCCTTTTAATAAAGGGGGACTTGGAGGATTGACGCTTATCAGCTTTATTTATGACAGTGACAAGGATTTTTACGGCATGCGCCTACTGACCGGTTTGGATGTTTTAAAGAAAAACTTTGATGGTTCCATTGTAACTATCGGAAACTTTGATGGAGTTCATCGAGGGCACGCCGAGCTGTTTCGGCAGGTGAAAACAGCGAGCGCCCATCGCGGTCTCCCCTCGGTAGTGGTAACCTTTGAGCCGCACCCGCTGGCGGTGCTGGCACCGGAAACCGCTCCACCGCTGATAACCACGTTTGAGCAGAAGATAGCCCTGATCGCCGAAACAGGCGTCGATTGCCTGGCGGCAATCACGTTTACGCGCGAATTTTCCCGGATGCCGGCTGAGGCGTTCGTGCGCGACATCCTCATCGGATTTCTGGGGATGCGCCATATCATCATCGGCCACGATTATGCCTTCGGCAAGGATCGCCAGGGCAACCAGGAAACCCTGGAACGCCTGGGGAGCGCATGCGGCTTTACCCTGGAGGATATAAACCCGGTCGGGGAAGGTGAGACCATCTTCAGCAGCAGCCTGGCGCGACGCCTCATCAACAACGGGGACATGCCCGCTGCCACCTGCATTCTGGGGAGGTATCACGTCATCTCGGGCACGGTCGTGCACGGGCGGGAGATCGGTCATACTATCGGGTTTCCCACCGCCAACATATCGTCCCGCAACGAATTGATCCCTCCCGATGGCGTCTATGCGGTCATGGTTGCCGTGGAGGGGCGCCTTCTGCAAGGCGCCTGCAGCGTCGGCAACAACCCGACCTTCGAAGGGGGAGGGCGGACCATCGAGGTCTTTCTTCTGGACTTTTCCGGCCAGCTCTACGGCCGCGAGATCGCCATCTGTTTCGTGGAGCGGCTGCGGGGATTGGCGAAATTCCCGGACGCCGGTGCACTCATCACGGCCATTCACCAAGATGTGGCCACCACAGGAACGATCCTGGCCTCGGTCGATCAAGGCATGATCAAGCCCCTGCTTTCCTCGGGACAGATCGGAGCATGATGTGAAACGCACCTTTGACCTGAAATTCTGGCTGGGGATCGGCATCAGCGTCTTTTTCATGGCACTGCTTTTCAGGAAGATTGATTTCCACCAGTTGGCCGCTGCCCTGAGGATGGTGGATTACCGCTATATAGCGCTGGCGGTGGTGTTCACCTTTATCAGCTATTTCCTGCGGGCGGTGCGCTGGCATTATCTGTTGATCTCCGAAAAGGCGATCTCGCTCGCTGCACTCTATCCGGCCACCATCATCGGTTATATGGCCAACAACCTTCTCCCGGCCCGGCTGGGCGAATTCGTGCGGGCTTATGTGCTGGCCCGGCGTGAGGGGTTGGAGACGCCGGCGGTCTTCGCCTCCCTGGTGATTGACCGGCTGTTCGACGGATTCACGGTGCTCGTGATCCTGCTGGTGACCCTGTTCACCCTGCAACTGCCCGGCAACATGGCTGATGCCGAAACAGCGCTGAGAGCCGGCGGCGTAGTGATGTTTCTGCTCTACTGCGGCGTGCTCGTATTCCTTTATCTGTTGAAACGGCAGACCATGAGAACCCTTAGCCTGGTAGCATGGCTCCTGAAGCCGTTCCCCCAGGGAGTGGCCGGGCGCCTCATTCCTCTATTGGGATCGTTTATCACCGGCATCAGGTTGTCCAGGCGAAGCGGGCATATCCTGGCCATTCTGGGATCATCGTGTCTGATCTGGATGTTTGCGGTGCTTCCGGTGGATATGACGCTGCGGGGTTTCGGCATTCATCTCCCCATTACCGCTTCCATGTTCATCCTGGTACTCTTGGTATTTGCCGTCATGGTGCCGGCCTCGCCCGGTTATATCGGCACCTATCATTACGCCTGTTACAAGGGGCTTTCAGCCTTCGGCATTGCCGACGCCACTTCGGTCAGCATTGCCCTGATCATTCACGGCACGGCGTTCTTTCCGGTCATTATCGCCGGTTTCTATCATCTCTGGAGCGGTGGGATATCGCTTGATTCGGTTCGAAAGGCTGGTGAGGCTGCATGAAGAAAAATTTCTCATTCGGTTTTTGGAGAGCTCTTCTCCCGAAGGGTGTGGATCCGTTTATGATCCTGGCATTCATCATACCCTTTGCAATCTATATGGCGACCCTGGCCCCTTCGGTGACCTTTTTCGACAGCGGCGAGTTTGTGACCGCCTCGTATTCGCTGGGGTCGGCCCACTCACCGGGCTATCCCCTGTTTCTCATGTACGCTAAGCTTTTCACCTGGTTGCCGTTTGGCAATATCGCCTTCCGCATCAACATGGCCACGGCCTTTTCTTCGTCCTTGGCCTGCCTGAGCGTCTACCTTCTGACGATCTGTCTTCTTAAGGATGAACGGATTGTGGAAGAGGAGAGATTAGCCGCTTTTGCCGTCAAGGGCGCAGGGCTGGCCGCGGCGCTTGCCTTTGGCGTCACCCCGCGGCTCTGGCTCCAGTCCAACCATGACAAGCCCTATCCCTTGCTGGCCTTTATCACGGCGATTATCTTCCTTCTGTTGTTGAAATGGCGCGATCACTATAAAAAAGGCAGCGAGCGGCCGGCCTATATCTACGTCTGCACCTTTCTGGCCGGCATGAGCATGGCGGTCCATCAGTCGGTCGTGCTGCTCTTGCCCTCCTGGTTTCTGCTGATCATGCTGACCGACTGGCGCATGATCCTGAGGGTCAAAGAGCTGATCCTGGCAACGGCTTTTGCCCTACTGGGATTCTCCGTCCACCTGTACCTGCCGTTGCGGGCAACCCGGAATCCATTGCTCAACTGGGGCGACCCCAAGACCTACGGGCAGTTCATGTGGCATTTCCTGCGCAAGGGATACCCGGGTGAGCCCCATGGCCGGGACGCTTCCCTGTGGTGGGCCCAGGTCAAGGCATTCAACATCCCCCACGAATTCACCTGGCTGGGCGCGGCGCTGGCCGTTTTTGCCCTGGTATGTCTCTGGCGGCGGCAGAAGGATGTGGTCATCGCCTACGGGGCGGCCGTTGTTACGTTCCTCGCCGTCATAGCCGGTTATTTCAACACACCCAATGAAACCATCTTTCTAACCGAGGAGTTCTTTACCCCGCTCTACCTGTTGGCCGCCGTGCTGATCGGCTTCGGGTTGTTTCATCTGCTCGGGTTTGCGCTGCATAAGGCACATCTGCCCGAGCGCTACGACATGCGGGTATATATCCTGGTGACGGTCATGTTCTTTGCGCTCCCGGTTTCCCTGTGCGCCGTGAATTATTACGAGAATGACCAGCACAATAATTATATTGCCTACGATTATGCCAGCAATTCCCTGCGATCCCTGCCCCAGAATGCGATCATGTTCACCTGGGGTGACAGCGGCGCCTTTCCGCTCTGGTATCTGCAGGGGGTTGAGCGGATGCGCGAGGACCTGGACCTGCCCCATACGCCCCACCTGGTATTCGACTGGTATCTGGACTCCCTGCCGCGGGTATTCCGGAATTCCGGCCTGAAAAGGGCAGACCTTCAGGCCATGGACCCTGAATCCTGCCTGCGAATAGCCATTTCAGAAGAGATCAACCATCGCCCGGTGTATATAGACTTTTCGACACGCTATTCGATCCAGTTCAACGAGTATATTCCGGTTCAAAAGGGGCTCGTCTATCGCATGCGCCGCAGTTCCGAACCGGGAGGATTGCCCGATATTTCGGTGTGGGAAAATTACAACAACCGGGGGATTCTGGAGAAGATATC
>JBEKFJ010000131.1:0-8384 GCA_050013355.1 Oryzomonas sp. | reverse complement strand
TTTACCGTTTTGCTGCCATGTATGGGGTCAGGCATTCAGGAGATGAGCGGCGATACGAGTCCTGCCGCCCCGGCAGGATGCGAGAATATTCTCTTGGTGGATGATGAGAAGGATGTGGTGTTCGCAACGGAGCGGATGTTCAAACAGCTTGGTTACCAAGTGGCCGCCTGCAGCGACCCCCGTAAGGCATTGAAGCTGTTCCGCGACCACCCGGACCGCTTCGATCTGGTCATCACGGACCAGACCATGCCCTATTTGAATGGCACTGAACTGGCCCGTGAACTGGCTCTCATCCGCCCGGACATACCGATAATTCTCTGTACCGGCTTTGATCCAGCGTTGAGCGGCGCCGCCGGCAGCAATGATGAGCCTGCCGAGTTCATCCGCGAGTTGGCCATGAAACCGTTGGAGCGCAGGGAGATCGCCGAGCTCATCCGTCGGGTTCTTGACGAATCAAGACAACAGGAGCACATTAATGGCTAAGATACTGATTATTGATGACGATCAGCTCGTGTGCCGATCTTTGTCTCTTGTTGCTGAACGCAAGGGACATGAAACTGCTTGCGCGTATGACCTCAGGACAGGGATTGAGAAAGCTGTTGCCGAATCGTTCGATGTGATTTTTCTCGATGTTCGTCTGCCGGATGGCAATGGTCTCGATGCACTGCCGGAACTGGAAAGACTTCCCGGAGCCCCCGAAGTCATCATCATGACCGGTTACGGTGATCCGCATGGCGCAGAACTGGCTATAAAAAGCGGGGTGTGGGATTACCTTGAGAAAGGTGCGTCTGTCAAGGATATCAATCTTTCTCTTGTTCGGGCACTCCAGTACAGAAAACAGAAACAGGCAAGGAACGGTTCAGGTAACATTGTCAAATTGAAGCGTGATGGAATTATTGGCTGCAGTACGAGCCTGGAAGCCTGCCTTGATCAGGTGGCCCAGGCTGCTTCAAGCGACAGCAGCGTGCTTATTACGGGAGAAACGGGAACAGGCAAGGAATTGTTCGCACGTGCCGTGCATCTTAACAGCGCCCGGTGTAACAAGAATTTTGTCGTGGTCGACTGTGCGGCCCTTCCGGAAAATCTTATTGAAAGCATGCTCTTTGGTCATGAGAAAGGTGTTTATACCGGAGCCGATCATGCACGGGAAGGGCTCATTCTCCAGGCCAACGGCGGTACCTTGTTTCTGGATGAAATAGGAGAGATGCCTTTGTCACTTCAGAAGGCCTTTCTCAGGGTTCTTCAGAATCATACGTTCCGTCCGCTGGGAAGCATCAAGGAAATTGGCAGCGACTTCAGGTTGGTGGCTGCAACAAACCGTAATCTTGAAAATATGGTTCAGGCCGGACTGTTTCGCGGCGACCTGCTTTTCCGCCTCAGGTCGTTCGTTATAGAACTGCCGGTACTCGCGGAACGGGTCGATGACATCAAACTGCTGGTGCACTATCATGCCGATAAAATCTGCGATTACTACGATATTCCGCACAAAGGTTTTTCCCCCGAGTTTCTGAGGTCCCTTTTGCTCTATCGCTGGCCCGGCAATGTGCGCGAGTTGATCAATACCCTGGAGCGAACCATTGCGGGCGCCCGATTGGAGCCGATTCTTTTCCCCAAGCATCTTCCCATGCAGATTCGTATTGAAGTCACCAAGATGGGGATGAAAAAGGAAATGCCACACGAGGATTCCTGCAACCATGAGGTCCCACACGCTCTTCCCATGCTGCACGACTTCCGAGATTCGGTTTACTCCCAGGCTGAACAGCAGTATCTGCAGGATCTTATGGAGATTTCGAAAAATGACATTGTAGAAGCCTGCCGCATGTCCGGCCTCTCACAGTCGCGCCTTTATGCTTTACTCAAGAAACAGGGAATTCCCCTCCAGCATTGAGATCACACCAATAGGCTCCCGTTGCCTCACTCCTGAATCCGTGACACCTTCACGACTCCTCCCGCTTACTACCAATTCCAAATCAAGGCGCTATCGGGCTTTATTCTTATTTTTACTGTTCGACAGGAAATTTCCTGCTCCGCGCGAAAACATCTGTTTCCAGCAATAAATGATTATTTAATATAACATGCTTAAATAACTATGAATTTTTAAGAAATGCAGTTTCGCCTGGAATGCGCTCTCCGGATTCATGTATTGCGCTGTACAGTCCCCATTGCTTTGTAACATCACGTAATTACAACATAATATATTTAAATTTACAAAACCTGACGTGTTGGCACCTGTATTGCTCATCTTAAGGGTAAGCATTACAAAACTTGTTATGAAAGGAGAATGTCATGAAACCGAACAGAGTCAAAAGTGTTACGGAAAAAGCCGCTAATGTTTTGATCGTGGCCTTTGTACTGGTAGGAACAGCGGCTTTCGGGATCGTAAATAGCGCCGGCAGCGGCGAAATCATGTCGAAGCTGTTTCTCGCGTTCCTTGGCGCCATTATTACTATCCAGGTGATTCCCGGTTTGCTGCTTCTCGGGGCAATGCTCAAAGGGGTGTTCAGCCTTGCCAAAAAGGAGACCCCTGCAGATGCGACGTTTCGGAACAACGATTCGAAATGAACATCTCTATTCAAGCATCACACAGGAATCAGCCGGATGCAGAAGATCAATGGCAATAAGTGGTGATAGCCGGGTTGAAGTCAAGGCTTCGACAATCGAGGCGGTCATGGAAGAAAAAAGCATATTGATAGCAGATAAGGACACGGAATTTTTGAAACAGGTTGCCGACCATTTTACCAGTGCCGGGTACGAAGTGGAAGTTACCGATTCAACGGTCCATGTCATCTGCAACATCTTGAAAAAGCATACTCCGGTGATTCTGCTGGGGAGCGATTTCGAGAAGAATATCGATCTGACCCAGATGGTGAAGATGTTGAAAAAGTGCAACCGGCACCTGGCTGTGATCCTGGTATCAGATGAGGCTTCGCTGCCCCAGGTTCGTCGCCTCAAACAAGAAGGGATATTCTACCATGCCTTGCGTCCCGTAACTTCGGCCGATTGCGACGAAATCACACAGGCGGTCGATTGCGCGCTTAAGAAAAATTTCTCTTCATGAATACTGCGCAACAAAAGTATTCAACAACTCGAGGGAGGCAGGAGGAACGATCATGTCAGCCAGAATATTCATCATAACGCTGTCCAGTATCCTGATTGGGGCGATCTTGCCGGCGGCAGCGGCGGTTGAGGAGCGAGACGCGCCGAACAATATGACAGTTTGGATCTTTCTCGGTTTCTGTGCCCTGATCATAATTGCACAGATCGGCACACTGATCATGGGACCGACATCGCGGAAGATCTCCAAGGATATGTCCGAACATGAGAAGGAGCCGGAGCATTCCAAGGTCCACTGATTCTGCGAACATCAAATCCAATGCAAGGGAGGAAGTTCCCGTGAAATCCGGAATGAGAACTCTACAAACAATGCCGATGCTGATGCTGGCTTTTCTGCTAATCCCCTGTATTGCATTGGGGCAACATTCAGTGACCACAGATTCATTCGGTGACGGAGTGAGCAAAAATGCCGGTTGCATGAAGTGCCACGGAGATAAGAAGAAGGTCAGCGGAAGCGACTATATCGACCCTCTTAAACTCGGGCACACGACCCATTCGAGGTTCGGGTGTTCCACCTGTCATGACGCTATTGGCACAGATCATCCCAACGGCAAACGGGTGGCAGTAACAACGAGATGCGGTGATTGCCACAGTGACATGGCAATGGAATATTCAAGGAGCCCGCATGCTGCAAACGCGAACTGCAGGGATTGCCATAACCCCCATCAGGTGGCCATGCTTGACGAGGTCTCCGGAGACGACCTCAACAAACAGTGCAACAAATGCCACGGAATAAACAAGATAATAGCCAGTCATGCCAAATGGCTGCCGCAAGCGGATGTCCATATCGCAGCAGTTGCCTGTGCCACCTGCCACAGCGGAGCGGAAAACTTTGTCACGACCTTGTATATTGCAAAGAAACAGTCTGGAAGAGAAAACCTTGTACCAGCCAGCTATAAAGAGCTCAAAAGCCGGGCCGGAGGCGATAACCTGCAATTCCTGATCGACAGGAATAGGGATAATTACATCTCACTGAATGAACTTCGCATGTTCAACAAGAACAAAGTTTTCAAGGACCTCTGCCTGAAAAGCATGCTGACGCCGGTCAAGCCGACCCATAACTTCAGTACGTATGAAAGCCGTTGGAACTGCACCTTCTGCCATGCTTCCGATCATGAAACCATGCAGACAAGCTATGTTGCGTTTCCCAATGAAGACGGAACCTACCGTCAAGTGGCTGTGGAGAGGGGTGCGGTTATCGATGCCCTTAACGCCATACCCGACTTCTACCTTATGGGATCGACCCGTAACGCACTGCTTAACAAGATAGGGATTGTCATCATTGCCGGAGGTTTGGTGATGCCGGTAGGGCACGGTTTTCTCCGCTTCCTGTCCAGAAAGAACAGAACATAAAGGAGAACGGTCATGAGCACGAAAATGGTCTATCTGCAACCTATTCCCGTCCGGATTTGGCATTGGCTCAATGCCCTTGGGATTATCACACTTATTCTCTCGGGTGCTCAAATCCGATTCCCGGAATATGTTACGATCTTCGGTGATTACCGGGCAGCGATCAGGCTGCACAATACAGCGGGTATTGTTGTCGCGCTGTCATTTTCCATCTGGTTTTTCTATTATAAAATGGTTTCCGGCACCATGGAAAAGATCTATGTACCCAAGGCGTATGATCTGACCATAGGGCTTTTCAAACAGGTGGTGTTCTATTTCTTCGCATATTTCCTGGGTGCGCCGAACCCGCACCATGCGACGCCTGACAACAAGTTCAATCCCCTGCAGAAATCGGCCTATCTGGCGATCATGTTTGTTTTGATGCCGCTCGTCAGTTTGACGGGAATATTTCTCATGAATGTCGGGCCGCTACGAGAAATGGTGCTCATGATCGGTGGGCTCAAAATCCTCGTGGCCCTTCACTTCCTGTTAGGTTGTTCGCTCTTCGCCTTCCTGTTTACCCACGTATATCTCTCGACACTGGGCAAAACACCGCTTGCCTATTTCAAACCGATGTGGACAGGCTGGGAGAAAGAAGAAGAACATGGCCAGGAGGTGCATTGAGACAAGGAAAATCCGGGCATTCACCGGAGGAAGAGTGAGGCGGAGGAAATGCCGAAAAGACGTGGAGACACGGGCCGGAAGCATGAAACAAGCACTGTCCGTGAACGTATGGCAACAGCGTCATAAGAGAGAGGGTACCACCATGTTACGGCACCTGTTTAGTACGATGCGCAGGGAAAACTCAATGCGCCACCCGGAAGTTGCCGGGAGCCGGACAGACGCGTCCCTGGAGAAAAAAATCATCGAGACCGATATCGACGAACTGTACAGCCTCTCCCGCAAAGGGTTGTGGAGCATCTTCATCTTTCTTGCAGCAAGCGCGCTGGCGCTGCATTTTCGGGAACTGACCCTGAGCGGCTCACTGCCGGCCGGACTGATGGATCAGCTTGGCCCGACGCCCCCGGTACTACTGATAAATATAGTTTTGGGAGTTTCCACCATCTGTTCGCTGATTGTCATTTCCGGGAGGCTTTACGAAAATCGCAGACCGGGCAATAGCTGGATGCATCTCTCGTTCAGGGTATTCTTTTATTTTCTCTATTTCATCTCCAACTCCCTGAACGATTATTTCTATGTCGTATTCATATCAGGGCTGGTCGTGCTTGCCCTCCAGCACTACAACGTCTGGAACTATTCCTCTCGGACCATCGAGTCTAAAATGGATGTATGGGGTAATCTAGACTGCGACAAAAGGGTAACCGGAAAATAGGCACGAAAGGATCCGGCCGATGAAGGCCCGGAGGGGGATGGGGTTACATGTCAGAGCGGCGTAGCCCCCACCCACTCCGGGAGACATCCCTTTCCCACGCCTTCCTGAAACGGCAGCTGGATGGTGAACGTCGTCCCCTCTCCCAACCTGCTTTCCACCTCGATCTTTCCCCCGTTGTTTTCTATCAGGCCATAGGAAATTGAGAGCCCCAGCCCGGTGCCGTCGGCTTTGGTGGTGAAAAAGGGGTCAAAGATGCGCTGGAGGTACTCTTCGGGGATGCCGCAGCCGGTATCGCTGATCTCCACGCAGGCAGAGCCGCCGTCGTCCGACCCCGAGGTGACTATGCCGATCTCCCCGCTCTCCGGCATGGCGTGGCTGGCATTGATGAACAGGTTCACGAATACCTGCTGCATCTGGTTGGCATCGACGAATACCGGGCTCAGGTCCTCATTGTAGCAGCGTTTGATGCTGATATTATGGAAACTGGGCTGGTGCTGCAGCAGCCCGACGACCTTGTCCAGAAGGCTGTTGAGGGAAACCGTCTCCTTGTGGGGCAGTGCTTCGCGGGAAAACTCCAGTAGCCGCTTGACAATTTCGGCGCAGCGGCGGCACTCGTTGATGATCAAATCCAGGTCCGGCTTGAGGAGCGGATCGAGGCGTTTGTCCTTGTCCACGATGGAGGCGTAAAGCAGGATACCGCTCAGGGGATTGTTGATCTCATGGGCAATGCCCGCCACCAGGTTGCCCAGGGAGGCCAGCTTTTCGGAGCGGTGAAGCTGGGCCTGCATCTGTGTGATTTCCTGGCTGCGCTCTTCGACCTTGTGCTCCAGGCTGTCGGCCCACTCCTTCAACTCCTCCTGGGCCTTGGCGAGGCTTTCGGTCATGTCGTTGACCGCCTCCGACAGGTCGCCCAGTTCGTCGATGCTGGTTATGGGGATGCGGGCTTTCATGTTTCCCGCCGACACCTGGGCGGTGTGCTGCACCAGGCGCTGCACCGGGCGGTCCACGAGGCGCTGGGTCATGAAGGTGATCAGCACCCCGATGAACAGCAGCAGCAGGCAGATCAAGAAGATGAACTCCTTGCGGTATTCGTGGGACCTCTGCCGCAGGTCTTCCAGGGAGACGTTGATGTCCAGCACGCCGAGTATGTGGTGTTCCTTGTCGTGGAAATGACAGGCGCCGGTGGAACATTCCGGTTGGTTGTAGATGGCCTTGGTGTAGCCCAGCACCTCCGTGTCGTCGGCGGACCGGAACAGCCGGCTGCTGTTGTTGGTCGGGGAATAGAGCCGGGTATTGTTCGGCTGGTGGCAGAAGATGCAGGCCGCGTTCTTTTTGTCGATCACCGTGCCGATCTCCCCCTTGTGGCTGGAGTAGACGACCGTGCCGCTGCGGTCGATGAGACTGATATGCTCGATGCTCCTGCTCTGGGCGATCCGGTCGATCATCTGGTACAGGTCGGCCTTATTGTTCTTCATCATGGCGTCATAGGCGCTCTGGTTGATGATCTCCGTCAACTGGTCGGCATTGGAGATTGCATACTCGACGGTCGTCCGTCTGAAGTTTTTGATGTTGATGTAGTCCAGGATGCCCATGAAGACGACCAGGATCAGGGAGGTCGCGAGGGTGAGTTTGACGATGAGGGAGAGGCGCAGGTGCATGGATGACCTTTGCGTACGGAATGGGACGATTATCGAACCTTAATCCTGCTTGGCTACATACTGCTTTTGTCGCCGCAAGTCAAGGGGCAGGTGCGGATGTCGGGATAATCTTTATTCGGTGGTGCATTCGTGGGTATGGTGCGGTATATGTGTACTAGACCAGCCTGCAATCATATAATTGTGAAAGGATTCTCATGTCTCTCGTTCTATCATCCTACAACGACCACGTCGGCACCATAACCTTCAACCACGCGGAGACCCGCAACAGTCTCTCCAACGAACTGCTGGGAGGATTGATCGAGGCCCTGCAACTCTTTGCCGGACGCAAGGCCCGGGCCGTGATCATCCGGGCCCTGCCGGGGGCCAAAGTCTGGTCGTCCGGCTTCGACATCACCGAGCTGCCGGTGCCGGGGCGCGACCCGCTTTCCTACAACGACCCCCTGGAGCAGGCCCTGCGGGAGATCCAGCTCTTTCCGGCGCCGGTGATCGCCATGATCGAGGGGAGCGTCTGGGGCGGTGCCTGCGACCTGGCCTTTATCTGCGACATAGCCATCGGCTGCCCCGCCTGCTCGTTCGCCATCACCCCGGCCAAGATCGGGGTCCCCTACAACTCCACCGGTATCCTGCATTTCATCAACGTGGTCGGGCCGCGCATGGCCCGGGAGATGTTCTTTACCGCCAAGCCGATCGACGCGGAGCGTGCCCTCCAGATCGGCATTCTCAACCACCTGGCGCCCACGGAGGAACTGGAACGCTTCTGTTACGGCATGGCGCACCAGGTCGCCGAGAACTCGCCCCTGGCCATTGCCGTTATCAAGGAACAGTTGCGGCTATTGGGCAACTCCCATCCACTGAGCCCCGAGACCTTCGAGCGCATCCAGGGGCTGCGC
>JBEKFJ010000130.1:0-15189 GCA_050013355.1 Oryzomonas sp. | reverse complement strand
TTGGTAATGTCCTTGGTGGAGAGTATGGAGTTCTGGCGGAACTCCAGGGCCTCCTTGAGTTTTTCGGAACCCAGTTCCTTGTTGCCCTCGAATTTTATGTCGCGGACAACCGGTTTTTCCAGCACCGTATAGACGAGGACCGTGCCCTTGTCGGTCTCATCAGTCGACACATGAACATCCTGGAAGTGGCCGAGTTTGTAAATGGCGCGGATATCAAAATCGGTCTTCTCATCATTCAGGGTGTCGCCGGCCTTGATGGAGACGACATTGAGGATGGCAGCCGATTCGATACGGTGATTGCCCGCGATCCGCACCTCAACGATCTTTTCGCCATCAGCCCACGCTGTCCCGGCAACGAGAAGCTGCACGACACAGATAATCAGCACTAGCATACGAAATATGGGCACTCTTCCCCCGAGACTCACAAAGATTGTTCAAGCCGGCCGTCAACAAGCCGCACGGTTCTTCCCATGGCGGCGGCCAAATGTTCATTATGGGTGACCACCACCAGGGTCAGCCCCTTTTTCCGCTGCAGTTCGGACAACAGGGCATGAACGCCCTCGCTGGTCCTCATATCCAGGTTGCCGGTCGGCTCATCCGCCAAAAGCAGCTCAGGCGACAACGCCAGGGCACGTGCAATGGCCACCCGCTGCTGCTCGCCACCGGACAATTCGCCGGGGCGGTGGGTCAGGCGGTGGCCCAGTCCGACATCGTTCAGCAACTCCTCAGCCGTTGCCCTGGCCTGGTCACGGGCTGTCCGGGCGATCAGGGCCGGCATCATGACGTTTTCAAGGGCTGTGAACTCGGGCAGAAGATGATGTAACTGGAAGACAAAGCCGATGCTTCTGTTGCGGAACGCCGCCAGTTCGCGGTCACTCTTCCGGAAAAGGTCCTCGCCGTGGAAACTGACGCTGCCTGATGTCGGCCTGTCCAGCGCCCCCAGCAGGTGCAGCAGCGTACTCTTGCCGGCTCCCGAAGCCCCTACCAGGGCGGTGGTGGTTGCAGCTTTCAGTTCAAGGTCGATGCCGTTCAGCACCTCAACCCGATTCGGCCCGGTCGTGTAGGTTTTGCACAGGCCGCGCACCTCAAGCAGGTTACTCATAGCGCAACGCCTCTGCGGGCAGCATTTTCGACGCCTGCCACGACGGGTACAGGGTGGCGATGAACGAGATCAGCACCGCCGTAACCGATATCAGGACCACATCGGACGGCACCACCAATGACGGAAAATGATCCAGGTAGTAGACGTCCTTGCTGAAAAAGTTCAGACCGGTGGCCTTCTCGATGACGTTGATGATCTGTTCGAGGTTGAGGGCGATCATGAGCCCCGAGGCAACTCCCACGATGGTGCCGATGATGCCGATGATCAACCCTTCCAGGACAAATATCTTCATGATGCTGAGGCCGGTGGCCCCCATGGACTTGAGAATGGCGATATCCCTGGTCTTCTCCATCACCACCATGAAAAGGGTTGAAGCGATGCCGAAGGCCGCCACAAGGACGATCAGGGTCAGGATGATGAACATGACCATCTTCTCCGTCTTTAGGGCAAAGAGGATGTTGCGGTTCATCTGCATCCAGTCGCGGGCGTAGTATTCGGGCGCCATGGTCTGGTTGATGGCGCGTACCAGTTCGCCGGTGTGATAGACGTCGTCCACCTTGAGCTGAACGCCGGTGACGGTATCGCCCAGATCGAAAAAGGCCTGGGCCTGGGCCAGGCTGATGTAGGCCAGGGTCGAGTCATACTCGAACATGCCGGTATTGAATATTCCCGCCACGCGAAAGGGCTTCATCCTGGGCATCATGCCCAGCGGCGTGATATTCCCCATCGGGGAAACGACGTTGACCGTGTCACCCACGAGCAGGCCTAAGTGTTTGGCCAACTCCTTGCCCACCACCAGTCCCGGCTTGGCGCCAATACCCGGGCCCATGACCGGGTCGAGTTGATCGAGGGAACCCTCGACGATCGACGTGCTCAATTTGGTCACCTGGCGGTCCGATTGGACATCGATCCCCCGCAGCACCACGCCGGAGACGTTTTTGCCGGACGACAGCATGACCTGATTGTAGATGAACGGCGTTGCGGCCAGCACCCCTTTGAAGCCTTTGAGCTTCGCCATGACCTGCCGGTAATCCTCCATGGGAGCGCCGTTATGGGTGACCACCACATGGGCGTTGGTACCGAGGATCTTATCCTTGAGGTCTTCTTCAAAGCCGGTCATTACCGCCAGTACCACGATCAGCGCCATGACCCCCAGAGCGACACCTGCAGTGGAAATGAAGGTAATGATCGAGATGAACGTTGACTTGCGCTTGGCCTTAAGATAGCGCAGCCCGATAAAAAGCTCGAAGGGCATCGCCTATTTCGTTTCCTTCCTCAATTGGGGGAACAGGATCACGTCGCGGATCGAGGCCGAATCCGTCAGGAGCATCACCAAACGGTCGATGCCGATGCCTTCGCCGGCCGTGGGGGGCATACCGTACTCCAGGGCGCGGACATAATCCTCATCCATGTAGTGGGCTTCTTCGTCACCCTTGTTCTTCTCGGCCACCTGGGAGAGGAAACGCTCCTTCTGATCAACCGGGTCATTCAGCTCCGAGAAGGCGTTGGCGATCTCCCGGCCGGCGATGATCAACTCGAAACGATCGACGATATACGGGTTGTGATCGTTTTTGCGCGACAGCGGCGACACCTCGGTCGGATAGGCGGTTATAAAGGTCGGCTGGATCAGCTTGTGCTCCGCCACCTCCTCAAATATCTCCATGATCAGCTTGCCGTAGCCGATGTCCTGGGAAAGGTCGAGACCGATGCTGCGGGCATAAGCCAGGGCCAGATCGCGGTCATCCAACTGCTTGGCATCGATATCGCCATACTCCAGAATCGCCTCCCGAACGGTCAGGCGCTTCCAGGGACGCTTGAAGCTGATCCCGCTCCCCTGACAGCTGAAGTCCAGGGTGCCGAGCACCTCCTGGGCAACATGGCAGAAGAGTTCCTCGGTGAAGTCCATCAACTCCTCATAGGTGGCGTATGCCTGATAGAACTCCATCATGGTGAACTCGGGGTTATGGCGCACCGAGATTCCTTCGTTCCTGAAGTTTCGGTTGATCTCGAAGACCCTTTCCAGGCCGCCCACAACCAGGCGTTTCAAGTAGAGTTCAGGCGCAACGCGCAGGAAAAGCTGCATGTCCAAGGCGTTATGGTGGGTAATGAACGGCCGGGCCGCAGCACCGCCGGGGATCGGCTGCATCATGGGGGTCTCGACCTCAAGGAAGTCGCGGCCGGCCATGAAACCGCGGATCAGGTTGACAATCCGTGAGCGCTTGATAAAGACGTCCCGCGATTCAGGGTTGACAATCAGATCCACATACCGTTGGCGGTAGCGGGTCTCCAGATCGGTGAGGCCGTGGAATTTCTCCGGAAGGGGGTGCAGCGACTTGACCAGAAGGCGGACCAGCTTTGCATGAAGCGAGAGTTCGCCGGTCTTGGTGCGGAACGGGAACCCTTCGACGCCGACAATATCGCCAATGTCGAAGGACTCAAAGGCCTCAAAGGCCTCTGCGCCGATATCATCCTTTTTTACATAGACCTGGATACGCCCTTTGCGGTCCTGAAGCTGGATAAAGGCCGCCTTGCCAAAGGAGCGTCGGGCAAGGATGCGGCCGGCCACGACATACTGTTCATTGCCGGCATCAAACTGTTCCTTGTCGCCGTAGGCGGCAATCACCTCGGCCGAGGTGTGCAGCGGCTTGAAATCATTGGGATATGGATTGACGCCCGCTTCCCAGAGGGCGTCAACCTTGCGCCGTCTCTGAAGCAGAAGTTCGCTGAGTTCTTCCATGGTATCTATTCAGCCTTTCGTGAAAAACGTATCCGGAAGCCGGTAAGGACAAGACTGGTAAAAATATCGCCAACATCCTGTCAGGTCAAGAAAAAAAGGGCATGGCCGCCAGGCCGCGCTACCGGTCTTCTCCCGACTTCTTGGCACCACGGGGTCGGCTGCTGCGCTTTTGGGGCGCGGCGACCTCCTCAACCGGCTCGGATGGCGCTTTGGCGGCCTTTTTGACCGGAGTCCGGCGAGGTTTTTCCGGTTTCGCCGTTTCGAGGCCCGTTTCAACAGGAAGCGTCTGCGTCACCTCCGGCACCGCTTGGCCCTTCTTTTGGGCACGCGGAGCCCTGGCATGCTTGGGCTTTTCAGTTGCCGGCGCAGCCTCGGGTTTCTCTACGGCGGGCGGTTCGGAAACAACGGCCCCAGGCTGGACGGCGGCCCCAGCGTGCTCCTGCTTCCCTTTGCGGCTGCTGCGGCGCGGCTTGGCACGCTTTCCGGGTAACGCCTCTTCGGCCGTTTCAACGGCAGGCGGGACAACAGCGGCAGCCACCTCCACGGCGATCGGGGCGGTTTCGGCGGCCACCCGTGCCTCCTTGCTCCGCCGGGGCCTTTTCGTGGCCGGTGCCACCGTGGGTTCAACCATGGCCTGTTGCTCCGGGTACGGCACCGGGGCGGCCTCCGTGGCCTGCGCCGCGGCCTCCGCTGCTCCCCCGTCCTGTGCCTTGCCCCCCTTGCGGCGACGGCGCTTGCGCTTCTTCGCTTTGGCCGGCGTCTCCAGATCCGCGCCTTCGCCCTGATCGTATGCCCCTTCTGTTGACGGAACGGTTTCCTGCCGGAGTTCGACAGGGTGTTCGCCCATCGTCAGAGCTTCGGCGGACGGGCCGGCTGCCACCGCCCCTTCTCCGGCATGTTTTTTCTTTTTGCGGCGGCGCTTGCGCTTCTTGCCGCCTTCGGCAATGTCCCCCTCAACCGTCTTCTCCTCTGCTGCCGCGGGTTCGCGCCGCGCTTCTTTCCGCTCTGACGGTTTCCGTTCCGTCGGCTTCGGCGCCTCGGCAGCCTCGGCCTCGGATGCCAGAACATCCTCCATGCGCGGATTTTCGCGCTTGACGATCTCGAGTTCAAGCTGGTTCATGGTAAAGGAGGGTTTCCCCTTGACCGTCACTTCGATCTCGTAATCGTTCTCGATCTGGGTCAGTTCGCGCTTCTTGCGATTGAGCAGGTAATAGGCCACCTCCAGCGGAAGTGCGCCGCGTACCTCGGCCACGGTCCCCTTGGCTGCGGCGGCATGCACCTTGCGCAGGAACGAGAGGGCCATGGCCTCGACCGACTTGACCTTGCCACGCCCCTCGCAATGGGGGCATGCCAGGTGAATGGCGTCGTTAAGCGTCTTGGCGATACGCTGGCGCGACATCTCCAGCATGCCGAATTCGGAGATGCGCCCCAGGTTGACCCTGGCCTTGTCCATCTTGAGGGCCTGCTTGAGGACCTTCTCCACCTCGATGTTATGCTTCGTTTCGCGCATGTCGATGTAGTCGATCACGATCAGGCCGCCAAGGTCGCGCAACCGGAGTTGGCGCGCCACCTCTTCGGAGGCCTCCATGTTGGTCTTGAAGGCGGTATCCTCGATCCCCCGCTCGCCGCTGGATTTGCCGGAGTTGACATCGATGCTGACCAGCGCCTCGGTCGGCTCGATGATCAATGAGCCGCCGGAGGGAAGCGGGACCCGCTTTTCGTAGATCTGGTCGATCTGCTCTTCCAATTGAAAGCGGGAGAAGATGGGACGCTTCTCCTTGTGCAACTTGACCCGCTTCTCGCACTTGGGCATGGTCTCGCGGAAGAACTCCTTGGCCTCCCGGTAGGCGTCCTTGCTGTCAACAAGCACCTCATCGATATCGTCGGAAAAATAATCGCGGATGGAGCGGATGATCAGCCCGCTATCGCGGTAGACCTCGCCCGCCCCGCTTGTCTCGGCCGCCCGCTCTTTGATATCCCCGTACAGCTCCAGCAGGTTTTCCAGATCCTTGTGCAACTCCTCCGGCTCGCGGCCGACCGCCTCGGTGCGAATGATGTAGCCGATCCCTTCGGGGACGCTCAGGCCGGCCACGATCTCCTTCAGCTTCTTGCGCGCGCCCTCCTGTTCGACCTTGCGGGAGATACCGGTGGAGTCGCTGCCCGGCATGATCACCATGTAGCGTCCCGGCAGGGAAAGGTAGCTGGTCAGGGCCGAGCCCTTGTTGTCCCGCTCATCCTTCTCCACCTGCACCACCAGTTCCTGGCCGCGGCGCAGCACCTCCTGGATGCGGGGACGGCGCTTGCGCTGATCTTCCGGGACATCGTCGCGCCACTGCCAGAAGTCGGGGTGCAACTCCCCCATCTGGAGAAAGCCCGGCTTGGTCCGTCCGATATCGACGAAGGCGGCTTGGAGCCCCGGTTCCACCCTCAGCACTACCCCCTTGTAGATGTTTCCCTTGGTCTGTTCCTTGCCGCTGATCTCGATGTTGAGTTCCATCAGGCGGCCGTCATGCACGATGGCTACCCGCGCCTCTTCGGGGTGCATGACGTTGATAAGCATTTTCTTGCTTACGGTAGTGCTCATTTCGTGTATCCCTTTCAAGTGAGACATGCCCACATGACTGCATTTAAATGAGTGATTATATAGATTTCAACACCGAAAGCAAAGAAAAAGGGACGCTCGGCGGAAATTGGCTGCCGCCGGGCGTCCCTGTGCAGAGTAAGATGGCTGGGGGACATCACTAAGCCCAACCCATTATCAATTTTCCGTCATGAAATGCTGCTCGTAGAGATCTTCCAGGGCCTGCAGATGGCGGCTCTCTTCCTTCAAAAGCTGCTGGAAGAGCTGTCCCATGGGGGCGCCGCTGCACCCCGATGCCACCTTGCCGTAAAAATCCACAGCACCCTTTTCCAGGTGGATAGCGTACCAGGGCCTCGCGCACACCCGACTCGGGACCGAGTTCCTCTTTTTTGAAGACGTAATCCAGGTGCATGGTGGGGATAGGCTGGTCAAGGGCCTCGCCACCCTCCATGCGCCCTTCCAGCAACGCCTTTTCCAACTGGTGCTTATGATCGAGCTCGTCCAGGGCATTATCGCGCAAGAGCTCCAGCGCCCCCTTGTTCGTTAACCTGCGGATGGCGGCGAGATAACTGCGAAAACCTTCGTTCTCCATTTCGATGGCCATCTCAACGGCCGCATCAAAGGTATAGCAGACCTGATCGTTACTCATGATGTACTCCCCCTATCTAGGTGTAGACGTTAGCAGGTTGTTGAAAATCGAAAGTGCGGCTGGTCTGCGGCGTTGCCGCTCGCCCAATAGGTTCAACGTACCGATGGGTACGTCTCGCCTTCTCACTCGCTTGCGCCTTGCATACCAGCCTCCTCATGACGTTTTTCAACAACTGCTGCATTATTTATCGGGAACATACTGTAACGTATATTGTATACAGTTTCAAGAATGCAATTCCGTCGCAGAACACTCAGAAAAAAAGAACGCCCCGATTCCGGCGGGGAAACGTGGCGTTCTCAGGTGCAGCAGCGCATCGGGCTACTCCAGGATCTTGGCCGACATGATGAAGACCGGTTCTACGGGGACATCGGAATGACCGCTCCTGGTGCCGGTCTTGACGGCGCGGATCTCATCAACCACTTCCAATCCCTCAAGAACGTGGCCAAAGACACAGTAACCGAAGCGGTCCTGCTGCTTGCCCTGATGGTCGAGAAAGGCATTGTCCACCACGTTGATGAAGAATTGGGACGTGGCAGAATCGACGACAGCGGTACGGGCCATTGCAAGGGTGCCGCGCTTATTGGAGAGGCCGTTGTTGGCTTCGTTCTTTATGGCGAACTTGGGCTTTTTCTGTACCAGGTTTTCATCCATGCCGCCCCCCTGGACCATAAACTCCCTGATGACCCGGTGGAATATCAGGCCATCGTAATAGCCTTCTCTGACATAGGTGAGGAAATTCTTTACGGTGATGGGCGCCTTATCCTTGAACAGCTCGATCTTGATGGAGCCCTTGGATGTTTCCAGCATGACCTGCGGGTTCTGCTCGGACATCTGCAACCTCCTGATGCGTAACATTCTGATTTTTGTCTCGCCAGATGGCTGTTTACCATACAATGGCGCAAAATTAAACCTTCTTTTTCAATGGTTGCCAAAGGCATGGGCCACTAGTGCCCCGTGTGGTTAGTTCGTACTCGTCATTCCAGCTCTTTTGGCCGCTGCCGTCGTTGCGGCTCCTTGTGTAGGCCTGGCGATTCGCATGTCCAACAGCCGGAATGGGGGAGAGTCCGATTCCTTATGTCGGCATTTCCGCTTTTTTCTGGAGCATAGACGCATAATAGGTTAGTATTCGCCCATTCTTTTCGGAATGGCGACATGACACATCAGGAAACCTGGACAACCCTCAAGGTCCTTACCTGGACCAAAGAGTATCTCTCCGCCAAAGGTATCGAAAACGCCCGCCTCGAAGCGGAGTGGCTGCTGTGCACCGTCACCGGCCTGGACCGGGTGGGGCTCTACCTCAATTTCGACAAGCCGCTCAACGATGGCGAACTGGCGTCGTTTCGCGCCTTGGTGGCCCGCCGGGCCAGACGCGAACCGCTCCAGCACATCCTCGGCACCCAGGAGTTCTACGGCCTGGAGTTCGAGGTCTCCCCGGATGTGCTGATCCCCCGACACGACACGGAAACCCTGGTAACGGAGGCACTGGCTCGCAGGCCGGAGGCGCGGAGCGTACTGGACATCGGCACCGGCAGCGGCTGTATCGCCGTTGCCCTGGCCCGTCATCTCTCCGATGCGGCTGTAACGGCCGTTGACATCTCCCCGTCCGCCCTGGCAGTGGCGCGCCGTAATGCCGGGCGCAACGGAGTTGCCGTGGAGTTTCTGACCGGTTCGCTGCTGGATCCGGTGGCCGGAAGGCACTTTGACCTGATCGTTTCCAACCCCCCCTACATTCCCAGCACGGATATTGACGGGCTTGAGCCCGAGGTGCGGGACTTCGACCCCCGCTGCGCCCTCGATGGAGGCGTGGACGGCCTGGATGTCTATCGGACACTGATCCCCGCTGTCCCGGAGCATCTGAATCCGGCCGGCTGGCTGCTGGTGGAGGTGGGGGTCGGTCAGGCCCCGGCTGTTATGGAACTGTTCCGAAAGGGTACGGATTACGATCCGCCCGTAACGGCCTGCGATCCCGGCGGTATCGAGCGTGTGGTGGGTGCACAACGAAAGGATGTGTCATGACGCTGGATGAGGCGAATCAGGTCCTGGCAGAGGCTGACCTGCTGATGGGAGAGGCGGGCGTGACAACGGCCATCGGTCGGCTGGCAGGGGAGATTACGGCGCAACTCGCGGGAGCAAACCCCGTGCTGCTCTGTGTCATGAACGGCGGCCTGATCTTTGCCGGGCAACTTTTGACCAGGCTGGCGTTTCCCCTGGAGGTCGAGTATTGCCATGCCACCCGTTATGGCCAGGAAACAGCCGGGGCGGGTCTGGACTGGATCGTCCGGCCGCGGCTGGAGTTGCGAGGCAGAACAGTGCTGCTTCTGGACGACATTCTGGACGAAGGCATTACCCTGGCCGCCATTGCCGAGTATTGCCGTCAACAGGGGGCGACCCAAGTTGTGATGGCGGTTCTGGTACACAAGCGCCACGAACGCAAGGTTTCATCCGGTTTCCGGGCCGACTTCACCGGCATGGAAACCGAAGACCGGTTCCTGTTCGGCTTTGGCCTGGACTATAAAGGGTATTGGCGCAATGCGCCGGGAATCTACGCGGTGAAGGGGCTGTAAATGCGCCACCCCGTGGGCAACTATGTCGCCCGCAACCGCGCCTGGTTGGCGTACCGTCTCCTTTCCTGCTATTTCCTGACGAACTCCACTTCCAGTTGAATCGCCACATCCTCACCCACCACCGCGCCGCCGTTGTCCATAGTCTTGTTCCAGGTCAGGCCGAAATCGTGGCGTTTGACGGCAGTGGCGGCGGACGCCCCGCGGCGGATGCCTCCCCACGGGTCCTTGACCTCGGGGGTCAGGCCGTCAACAACCAGGACCACCGGGCGGGTAGTCCCCTTGATGGTCAGGTTGCCGGTGATCTTCAGCCCGTTGTCGCCCGCCTTCTCGACCTTGGTGGATTTGAACGTCATGGTGGGGAATTGTGCAGTATCGAAGAAATTGGGGCTGCGCAGGTCGTCGTCACGCTTCTTGATGTTGGTGTTGACCGATGCCGTGTCGATGACCACCTCGACCTTGGATTTGGTGATGTCCTTGTCATCCAGGCTGAGCATTCCGCTGAATTTGTCGAAGCCCCCCTTGACGTTGCTGATCATCAGGTGGCGCACCTTGAACTGCATGGTGGTGTGATTCGGGTCGATCTCCCAGGTCGAAGCCAGGACGGTGAGCGGGGAGAGCAGCGCCAACCCCACGAGTAAACAGATGAAGCGTTTCATGGCATCCTCCTTTTAGCGGCTATGTTGTTTCAAAAAACCTGAGTACCTCAGCCGGGTGTTGTTCGGCCTTGGCCACCCTGGCCCAGTGCTTCCTCACCACGCCGTCCGGGCCGATGACCACGGTGGAGCGGATGGCGCCGGTGGTCTTTTTGCCGTACATGACCTTTTCCCCGAACGCCTGGTAGGCCTGCATCATGGTGGTGTCCGGGTCGGACAAAAGGACGAACGGCAGGCCCTGGGCGGCAATGAATTTTCCGTGAGAGGCGATGCTGTCCTTGCTGACGCCCAGGAGCACGGCCCCCCGGTCAATCAGTTTCTTATAGTCATCCCTGAAACCGCACGCCTCCTTGGTGCAGCCGGGGGTGCTGTCCTTTGGGTAGAAATAGAGGACAACGCTCTTTCCGGCATACTCCTTCAGGCTGTGGCGCTTGCCGTCACTCCCCTCAAGATCGAAATCAGGGGCCTTCTTCCCTTCCAGTGACATGGTTCACTTCCTCCTTTGTGGTATTATTGGCTGTTGAAAACCAAACAGGACTATTTATGTCAAATTTACCATGTCATTACGAAACGGCAAGGCAAAATTAATCGGGATCGCTATCCGGCAAACAGTCCGGGATGATTTTTTACTTCCATCATTTATTTCTGAACGGAAATCATGTAATCTTGTTTCGTAAGGACAAGACCATGGACATCAGCCGCAAGGATTTTTTCAAAAAGAGCCTGTACTCCCTTGGCGAGGCGATCACAACGGTTGCCGGCGCCCTGAAGGAGCCGCAGAACGAACGGCCCACCATCCGCGACACCGCCGATTTCGTCCCGGCCAAGGATGAGAACATGCGGGCAGTGGCCCATAACGAGCAATGCCTGGCCAGAAACTGCGGCTGCTTCGCCTGCTTCGAACGATGCGAACCCCAGGCCATTACGGTGGTCATGGGTGAAGGGATCAGGATCGACAAGACCAAATGCACCGGCTGCGGCACCTGCGAATACGTTTGCCCAACGACCCCCAAGGCGGTCAGGCTGCAACCCTGTAATGAGCCGGAACCACCTGCACGGAATACAGATCCTGCAATAACGCGGGGAGATTGACCCTGCTTGAGCAGAAACCGGTCGTTGCCGCACGCACCATAAGAAAGGCCCTGTTCCGAAAAGAGCGGGGCTTTTTCATGTGCCGGGGAGAGATTATCCGGCATCATCCCGACCGCTCTTGTGCTATAATAACGCCATATGAAGGAGGTGAATGTTATGGACGCAATCGAATTCATGGCCCGTTTTGAAGAGGACGGCCTTCGTTTTTTTGAAACCCTCAGCGCTGAAAGCATCGATGCAGAACGGAAAGAACTGTTCGAACTCCTGGCCGATAACCAGAAACGTCACATGGGCTCCCTTGAAAAACTGAAAGAGAACCTGCACGGCATCGAGACCGATACCACACTGGTGGACCGGGCCGGCATGGTGGTCAACGGCTTCCGGCGGACACTTTACAGCCACGACATCGTCAAGGAGTTGAAACAGGATGCCGACGCCTTTGACCACATCGTGAAGGCCGAAGAGGAGGTCATTGTACTGCTTGACGGGATGGCCAAGGCCGAAGGTGAGGAAAATACCAGGGAGTTGCTGGTATTGCTGGCAGAGGAGGAAAAACAGCATCTCAGCAGGATGGAGAACATCTACGAATTTGTCGAAGCCCCACGCAGCTACCTGGAATGGGGCGAATTTTCAAACCTGCATCCACTGTAAATAGTTTCCATCCGGAAAATCCGGATGAAAAAATATTGGTTTACGTTACTGAATAAATTTATTGTGACAAAATAATCGTGTGGGCGCTTTTAATAAGCGCCTTTTTTTTTGAGTATCAGTGCGCATGGCCGTGGTGGTGATGGCGGGATGCGTGGCTCAGATCCCTGATGAACGGCCCGGCAAGGCAGGCGATGCATTCCACCTGCAAGGTGGTGTGGGTGATATGGTATCGGTCCAGAAGCATGTGTTCCACCTCGTGGATCACATCGGCCTGCTGCCATTTGAAGTCGTCGTTCACGTCCAGGTGGGCGGAGAGCACCACGATATGGGAACAGATTGACCAGACGTTGAGATGATGGATATCCTGGACCCCCGGAACATTGCGGATGCTCTCGGCGATCTCATTCACCTTCAACCCGCGCGGCACTCCCTCCAGCAGGATATGGGTCGATTCCCGCAATACCCGCCCGGCCCCGAAGAAGACTACGAAGCCGATGCCGATGGAGATGAGCGCATCGACCACATACCAGTGGGAGAAGTACATGACCACACCGCCGACAATGACGCCTACCGACGCTGCTGCGTCGCCGATGACGTGCAGGAACGCGCTGTGCACGTTGAGGTCGTCGTGGGAATGCTGGTGAAGCGCCGACGCGGCGAGCAGGTTCATCACCAGGCCGACCACCGCGATGATGAACATGGGGAGGCTGTTGACCGGCTCCGGCCGCATCAGCCGCCCGCCGGCCTCATAAAGGATGCCGACCGCGATCAAAAAGATCGACACCCCGTTGATGAAGGAGGCGAACACCTCGGCCCGGTGCCAGCCAAAGGTGCGGGTCTCGGAAGAGGGAAACCCGGCCAGCTTGATGGCCCCCAGGGAGAGCAGCAGGGCGAAGAGGTCGAGGAATACGTGGGCGGCATCGGACAAAAGGGCCAGGGAGTTGGTCCAGATGCCGCCGATGACCTCGGCCACCAGGGTGACCACCGTAAGCACGATGGCATAGGTAAACCTGGTGGCGATGCTTTTGTCGGGATTGTGGTGTTCCATGATTATTACTATAGCATGACTCTGAGCCACAGGCATCCTCATCTCAACCAGAGACTGCAAAACATCTGAATCGGAGCATCTTGTATCATTGTGGAATATTCTTCAACCGATGTCGGATATTCTTCTCCCACCACCTGCTACCGACGAAACGTCCACATAACTATTTGATATTTCAGCGCTAAACTATCATAGATTTATGGCACGCTCCTTGATACCTGAATCCGTGACACCTTCGCGGATTCAGGTGACAATAAACAGGAGAGCGACGAATAGCTCCGTAGAGAAACCATGCGAAAAAATATCGTCAACATCTCTTTGATCGTTATTGCAGCCGCCTTCCTGACACTGCTCGCACTGCGGGTGCGGGCCGGGGCGGCCGTTGATTCGGTGGCGGTCCTGAAGATCACCGGCATGACCTGCAGAAGTTGCGCAGACAGGATCAGCAGGGCATTGCAGGGCATCAAAGGCGTTGCCGCGACCGAGGTGGACCTTGACCACGGCCGGGTCATCGTCGGGTACGACACCAGGGCGGTCAGGCCGGAAACACTAAAAGAGAACGTCAAAAAGGCCGGGTTCGACAGCACGGTCCAGGAGGTTGTGACACCGGAGCGATTCCGCCAGCTAACCGGCAGGGATGTTGGCAGGGACGGCGCTGGCAGGCCGGGGTGCTGCGGCGGATGCGGAACGGACACCCGAAACAGGTAATACCAACCTTAAATCAAAATAATTCACAAGCAGGCTCTCACCCGCTCACTGTGTTCGCTCAAGCTCGCAGAGGCACGGAGAAATCGGAAAACCAAGCCAAACGGTTTATGAATTCTCCCTGGCTTCTCTGTGCCTTTGTGAGATCTGTGAGAGACCGAATTGGGTTTAACTTTCCACGGTGTTGCGCTATATAGGTATCCATGAAATCAGCCCTTCTGCGCATTGGCCTTCTGGCCCTCTCCATCCTCGGCATCAGCTTGCTCCACTACCTGACGCCGCTGCACCTCCACTACCTGCACGACATCTTCCAGCGTTTCTACTACCTGCCGATCATCCTGGCCGCCCTCTGGTTCGGATTCCGAGGCGGTCTGCTCTGCTCCCTCGTGGTCAGCGTCGTCTACGCACCCCATATCCTCTTCCAGTGGGGCGGGCAGTTGACCTTGGAGATGGAGAAGTACCTGGAAATCGTCATGTATAACGTGGTTGGCGGCGTCACAGGGCTCCTGGCACAGCGTGAGCGCACCCGAAGCCTGGAACTCCAGCGGACCGCCCAGGGGCTGGAGGAGTCCTACAACAAGCTGCAAGCCCAGTCGGAACGGATCATGGCCATCGAAGAGCAGTTGCGGCGGGCGGAGCGGCTCTCCACCCTGGGGGAGATGGCGGCGGTGCTGGCACACGAGATCAGGAACCCGCTCGGCTCGATCCGCGGCACGGCCGAGATCCTGCGGGACGACTATCGGCCCGGTGACCCCAAGCACGAGTTCATCGAAATCCAGATCAAGGAGACCGAGCGGCTCAACCGGGTGGTGGAGGAGTTCCTGCGCATGGCCCGCCCGCAACCGGCGGAGATTGGGCGTTGCTCGTTGCGGGAAGAGTTGGAGACCATCGTCACCCTGGCCTCCAACGACGCCAGGACCCGCAAGATCAAGCTAACGCTGGAGCCGCCCTCCGGCGATCCGGTTGTCAAGGCCGATGGCGAGAAGCTGCGCCAGGCGTTCCTGAATATCGTCATCAACGCCTTGCAGGCCACGCCGACGGGCGGCACCGTGACCATCGCCACTCAAAAGACGGACTCCTTGTACGAGATCCGCTTCAGCGACAGCGGGCCCGGGATCGAGGCCGACGCCCTTGCCAGGGTATTCGAGCCGTTTTTCACCACCAAGCCGGACGGCACCGGCCTGGGTCTGGCAATCACCCGGAAGATCATAGAGGCCCACAACGGCACGCTGGAGATGGAGAGCGAACCCGGCAAAGGGACGACGGTTATCGTCAGGCTGCCGGATTATCCCCCTTCCCGCGATGGTGCTTGACTATGTTTACGCATGATTGTACTCTTATAAGTACAATCATAAGGAGGTTACCAATGACACATACATTGCCGATTATGGAGGCAAGAAAACAGCTTAC
>JBEKFJ010000129.1:0-8450 GCA_050013355.1 Oryzomonas sp. | reverse complement strand
TACCGATGTACGCCTCCGCGCAATCCCTTGATTTCCTGGCCATGACGACAACGAGCAGAGCGAGTTGGACCGCGAAGGCGCTCCGAAGGAGGCGACCGTAAGGTCGAGTCAAAAATTGCTCGCTTCCGAATAGAAAACAAATACTTTCTCATCCGGAGTTTCCGGATGGAAACTATTTCACTGCCAGGAATGTTTGTGATACCATTTATTCTTAAATAAATTATTTGCATTGCAAACCACTTTTGTCAATAGCTATTTTAAGGAGTTAGCATGGAAAACAACGCCGATGAAATTTCCGAGATAATCGACAATTTGAGGCGCTCCATGAAGGCGATAAATGAGTATTCGAGAAATGCGGAGAAGGAAACCGGGCTAACAGGGCCTCAGCTCTGGGCAATCAAGCTGGTCGCCGGCAGTGCGCCCATAAAGGTATCCGACCTGGCGCGCCGGATGTACCTGCATCCGGCAACGGTTGTGGGAATACTGGATCGACTTGAATCAAAGGGATTGGTGCAACGGACAAGATCAACGGAAGACCGGAGGGTCGTGGAAATCGATCTTACGGCACAAGGACGGGTTGTTGTCCGCCAGGCGCCCGAGGTTGCGCAGGGTATGCTGGTCAAGGGGCTCGAATCCCTTTCCCGGGAAAAGCTTTCCCATGTCTCCGAAAGTATGAAGGAGATTGTGAGGATACTCGGAGCCGAGGATTTCCCACCCCAGTTGTTGTTCTCGCAGGAAGTGAACCTACCGGAGGAGCCCACTACTAAGCCTTAGCAGGCTTCGACGCATCCCTCATCCCTCATCCCTCATCCCTCATCCCTCATCCCTCATCCCTCATCCCTCATCCCTTATCGCCTAGATGTCAGGTGCCGGGAAAATGGTGAATGTATCGGGGAAGTGCGCTACGGCTGAACCGGCTCCCCCAGATCCAGCAGGGCATGGAGCATCCCGACCCGGACCATTGCCACCCCCTGTTGTGCCGCATAATGCAGCGGAATCCGGTAGATCGCCTCCAACTCCAGGGGGCGCCCCTCAAGCCGGTCCAGCATCATGCTGGGCCGGTAATCGCTGGTATGCCGGTTCGTACTGGCCAGCATCTCTTCCCTGTATTCACGGGAGATCGGTTCGGACAGCCCCTGGGCGTTGCCCCCGGCGATGACCTCGTCCATGATCTCCGCCACCAGGGAGCGGGTGGCAGGATTGGCCAGCAGCCTGCCGGGCGTCTGATTGGTCAGCGCGCACAGGCCGTTGAAGGGGATATTCCACACCAGTTTTTCCCACCTAACCTTCCTGAGGTCGGCTACCGCCTCGCAGGTGACACCGGCTGCAGTGAACATGGCCGCCAGTTGCCCGCTGCGCGGGGAACGTCCGCCGCTGAATTCCCCCAGCCGGATGGAGCCGAGCGCCATATGATGCACCACGCCCGGCTCGCCACGGGTAACGCCGATCATGGCCACCCCGCCCAGAACGCGGTCGCTGCCGAAGGCATCTGCCAGCAGTTCCTCGTTGCCCAGGCCGTTCTGGATGGTAAGCAGCGAGGTATGGTCTGCCAAGAGCGGGCGCACCATCTCCGCCAGGAGGTGGTTGGCAAAGGCCTTGAGCGCCACCAGGACCAGATCGACTGTGCCCATGTCGTTGGAATCGCGGAATCCCCGGACCTCTTCGAGATGGAAACCGCCGCGCGGGGAGGTGACGGTCAGGCCGGACCTGGTGATTGCGTCGTAATCCCGCCGCAGCAAGAAACGCACGTCATGGCCGGCCCGCTGCAAGAGGCTTCCGTAATAGAGGCCAACCGCCCCGGCGCCGATAACCCCAATCTTCATGGACCGATTTTCCCCATCATTAAAATTTTCAACGTAGCCACGCAGCAAACTGTGTGATGTTTCTTCACCGCGTTATCGTCATCGTGTCAACTTTTCCCGGACAGCGTGATATTCCTGAGGGGATATCAATCCCTCGCTGAGTGATGTGCGCAGTTTTCTCAGGTGCTCTGCGGCTGCCGGGGCAACAGCGGGCGGAAGTTCTTCCGGCAACCCTGAGACCAGATAGAGTTGCTCGCCGCATACCATCGACAGCCGTCCTGCCTGGGCGGCAAAACGGCCGGTCGTGGCGGCCGGGAATGAAGCGATCTCCACGCCATCCCGGTAGAGATGACCAGCGAGCAGAAGATAGCGGCCTGAGAAGGAACGTGCGATCTCCTGTCCGGGGGTCGGAATAACGGCGATTCCACTGTTCCCCCAGGTATCCATCTGTCGGTATCCCGCCTCACCATTACCATACAGTATCCGCTCCCCGTCACTGGAAAAAATTCCGCCCGCAGAACCTACCGGGATCTCGGCAATTTCCCGTTCCTTACCGCTTTCAAGATGACGCAGGACGAGCTTCATAAACGTGCTGAAGACCGGCGGGTCGTGCATTTGGATATAGAGTATCTCGTCTTGCCCGGGGGAGAGGGAAAACGTCAGTGTACGTTCAAGAATGCCGTCCAACTGTTTCAAAGTCGTTGGCTTCAATGTCGTATCGTACAATCGAGTTGCCGTTGGTTTGACTTTGCCGTCCCAGCGATAGAGCAACTCGGTCAGATTCGCACCGAAACTATACTGTTTTTTTAACATTGCGAACGCCAGAATTTCCTGTGCGGAGCGCCACGCAAGCCCATTTACGCGACCGGGCAAACGTTTCTCGGCCACTACGTTTCCCTGCCGCTCGTAGAGCCTGAGAACAGCATCATTTTCCTGGGCAAAGGCGGCGGCCAACTGCTTTCCGTCGGGTGACCAGGCTAGTGCAGTCGGCGTGCCTGAGTTGACTATCCATTCGCTGCCAGACACCAATTCCCTGATTCTCAGACCATCGTTAACGAAAGCAACGGTTTCCCCCTTTACGTCAAGGGCAAAGGGCGCCTGTGCGTTAACGCGACTTACCCTGGTGATTACCGCTCCTTTCGGCAGGCTGCCGGTCACCGGCAACGCCAGATGGGTGCACCCTGTGAAGAAGATGGAGAGGAGCAAGAGGGCACACCGGGCAATCATCGCGTAGACTTGATCCATGGTTGTATGGCTCCTTTTGTGCAAACAGTCCGTTTGATTGATTTTCATAGCACAGTTGGCTCGAAAAGTTGACAAAAATCAGGCCGGTTGACAGCAGGATGGCATTTTAGGCTTGGCTACAAACTCAAAAGTTATGAAAGGCGGCAGTTGCAACTCTAATCCCTGAAACCGTGACGCCTACACGGCTCCTCTCGGTTAGCATTCCTCACTCCCTGCGTTGCGGGCCGTATCTCCACCGTGACGGAGGACACACGGCACAGTTGGCATGATGCCGCATGGGCGGCGTTTGACTCCGGCATGTCGCTCGCTCCGCCGTGTAGGCGTCACGGTTTCAGGTAAAACACTATGGAAAAAAGAGATCGATTGTATGGTGCATTACAAATGTGATCAAATTGTGATAGAAAAGGGGCAAGGAAAAGCCACATGAACCCCATAAGGAAAACATCCCGGATACTCTTTGTTCTGGCGCTCAGCCTCACCTGCCAAGGATGCGTGGGACGTATGTTCTACCAGCCTGACCGGACAGTGTATGATTCCCCTGACCGCCATGGCTTGAGGTATGAGGGGGTAACCTTTCGGAGCAGGGACGGCACCCGGCTGTCAGGATGGTTTATCCCCGCCGTGGGCACGCCCAGGGGGACCGTGATCCACTTCCACGGCAATGCCCAGAACATGAGCGCCCATTTCGGGTTTGTCTCCTGGCTCCCGGCACAGGGATTCAACCTCTTTGTCTTCGACTACCGGGGGTACGGCACATCGGAGGGGACGCCCGACCGGCAAGGCGTGTACGAGGACTCACTGGCAGCCCTGGATTATATCGCTGCCCGCCCGGATATCGACCACAACCGGCTCTTGGTCCTGGGGCAGAGCCTGGGGGGCGCCAATGCCGTTGCAGCAGTCGGCAGCCATCCCATCGCCGGTATCCGTGCCGTGGTCATCGACTCGGCATTCGCCTCGTACCAGGGCATCGTTCGCGACAAGATAGCCGACATGCCGCTCCTGTCGTTCTTCCGCACGCCCCTTTCCCACCTCCTGATCGGCAACAGCCTGAGCCCTGACGCCGTCATCGCCAATATCGCCCCAATCCCGCTCCTCATCATTCACAGCACCAGCGACAGGGTGGTGCCCTACTCCCATGGCAAGCGGCTCTTTGAACTGGCGCGCGAGCCGAAACAACTCTGGACCGTCGAGGGGGGAGACCACACCGATGCCTTCGCAGACCCCGCTTCGCCATATCGCCAAAAGCTCGTAGCCTTTTTCATCGTGGCGCTGAAGGGGGGCGTGACCGGCATAGACACATCCTCTGCAACTTTACGTGATAAAGGGAAGATTTATCGGGAAGGGAAATGAGTCCGGTAGAACCGACTACCCTGATCTTCTAATTTTCTCTCTGTCTCTGTGCTTACTTTATGGCTCACAGTTGATCCAAGTGGATTGAACATAAAACATCCGAAATTATGCAGATACGGTATATTCACCCCAAATTGGTGGATTATATTGCAAATTTTGGGCAAAGTGTGCCATAAATGTATTATCAGTATTTTTTAACCAGAAATATAATATTAAAAGAAAATTATCGCCGCTGCATAATCCCAAGTTCTACAAATTAGAAAGGAATTATGGACATGGCAATTTATTGGGAAGAGAAATTGAGTACTGGCGTTCCTGCTATTGACGAACAGCATAAGGATATTTTTGCCAATTTTGAAGAACTTTCCAAGGCAATTGAAGCCGGAAGATGCAATGATGAAGTAGAAAAACTGCTCAACTACCTGAATGAGTATGCCAATAACCATTTCTCTGATGAAGAGAACCTTATGTCGTTATACAAATACCCGAATTTGGAAGAGCAACGTCAACAACACGTTCTGTTTAAGAAAAACATAACTGAATTATTAACAATGTTGGCCAACAAAGTTCCGACCAAAGAAATTGCAATTAAGATTGACTCCACACTTATCCGCTACTTCATCAACCATGTTCGTAAACTCGACTTTAAACTGTGTGATTTTATCAAAGATAGTATGAAGCAAAAAGAGCTTTAATGAAGAGCTTTAAAGTAAGTTTTAAAGGGTCAGCCCTTGACATGAAACAATTGACTTGAATTAACCCAAAAATGTCTCATGCCAGGGGCAGAAACTCAGTTTTTTCCCAATTGAGCAAATGGACCGAACATAAAAACTAGCGGAATTATGCAGATGCGGAATAACCAATCCGTTCGGCGAGAGGGCATTAACAAATTGAGAATGAAACTAGCATTTTGTTAGGTGACAACCTTGATCCCCCGTGAACTTGTTTTGGGCACTTTGTGCCTCTTCCCTATTTCTGAGATTGTTCTTGGCTTGCTGAAAAGGGCGAATTCCAAGGAATCGTCTGTACATGATCAAGGCACCTTGAGAGTAATTTGGGTGGTTGTCTCAGTGAGCGTGGTAATAGCAAGCATTGTTAAAAATGTTCCCTCAACGCGCCTTCCTATTCCCGTTGACCTTTCTAATATGCTCTCGATCACTTTAACGATTTCAGGGCTGGCCTTACGTTGGCTGTCCATATTAACACTTGGCAGATACTTTACCGTCAATGTCGCAATTCACCCTGACCAACATGTTGTCACGTCCGGACCATACCGCTTTATTCGTCATCCATCTTACACGGGAATGCTTATCGCTTTCCTAGGTCTGGGTATGTATTTTGCGAACTGGCTGAGTTTGCTCTTTCTTCTCTTTCCCATTACCGTGGCGACATTATATCGAATCAAAAAGGAAGAGGAAATTCTATTAAATGTTTTAGGGCCTCCTTATCAAGCGTATTGCATGAAGACAAAACGCCTGATACCTTGGCTGTATTAGATCTATTTATTGTATAAGAGGTCGCTACTCCATGGCTTCCGTGGGCGCGACCTCCATCTCCAGCCGTTCCTTTCCCCTGATGATCACCATGGGCATTGCTTCACCTATCCGCCATTCGGAAAGGATGCGATGGATGTCATCCACGCTTTCCACGGCATGGCCGTTGATCGTTACGATCAGGTCCCGTTCCCGGATGCCGGCCTTGTAGGCCGGGCCGCGCTTGTTGACCGATGCGACCTCGACACAATACCTGTTTTCCAGATGATAGAATCTGGCCAACTGGCGATTGAGCGGCAGTTGCTGGGCCGCAAGGCCAAGGGAGCCGCGGCGGACCTTGCCGTGAGCCAGGATCTGCGAGACTACCCATCTGGCCGTATTGGCCGGTATGGAAAAACCTATCCCCTGTGCCATGACGATGATAGCCGTATTGACGCCCACGACCCTCCCACGGGAATCCACGAGCGGACCGCCTGAATTGCCGGGGTTGAGGGGCGAGGTATGCTGGATGATGTTCTCGATCAGCCGTCCCTCACTGCTGCGCAACGCCCTGCCAAGTGCGCTCACCACCCCGGTGGAGACCGTGGACTGGAAACCGAACGGATTGCCGATGGCGATCACCAGTTGGCCGGCTCTCAGGGTGCCGGAATCGCCCAGGGTCGCATAGGGGAGTCCCGACCCGTTGGCGCGAAGCACGGCTAGGTCCGTGGCCGGGTCGGTGCCTACGAGCACCGTTTCGAGACTGACCCCGTCCTGAAGGGTCACCGATATGACATCCGCCCCCTGAACGACATGGTCATTGGTGAGGACATACCCGTCAGGCGCGATGATTATCCCGGACCCGGCCCCTCCCTGTTCCGGGATTCTGCCGTTGGCGGACTTTTTTACCGAGATCCCCACCACCGCAGGCCCGACCGTATCGACCACGGTGATGACAGCCCGCGAGTAGGCATCGAGCAGTTCCACATCAGAGGCATCTTCCGATTTGATCCGGCAGCTCCCGTTGGCAGGGGTCCCGTTCCCTTTCGATGAGATGCATTGCAAAGCCTTGCGGCATTTTTCATCCACGCCTACCATCTCCTTCCCATTATCCCGGCAACGTGCTTTCAGCTACTGAAAAACTATAAAGGCTTTGGAACTGGGATGAACGCCGATAAACGCCGATAGAATCTAACCCAGAAAAGGTCCTGGTTTCATCTGCGTTCATCCCATTCATCCTAGTTAGTTACCGTCCGGAAAGGGTTCTTTTTCGCCCATGCGGCGTCAATCTTCGGGCTTACTTGTGACTTCGGCCGTTGGCCTCACCCTTCGGGCGCCTTCGCGGTCCAATATAGCAAGCAAAATTGTGCGGCGTACCGATGTACGCCTCCGCGCAATCCCTCGATTTCCTGGCCTGGACAAAAAAAACCTCCTTTCCGAATCGGAAAC
The DNA here is from genome assembly GCA_050013355.1 of Oryzomonas sp. Taxonomy (GTDB): domain Bacteria; phylum Desulfobacterota; class Desulfuromonadia; order Geobacterales; family Pseudopelobacteraceae; genus Oryzomonas. The sequence continues at coordinate 1,132 of JBEKFJ010000129.1, read as the reverse complement.
TGCTCGTTTCTCATCCGGAGTTTCCGGATGGAAACTAGTTAACTGCCTTTTGTTTTGAAGTTCTCTGAGTCTCTGTGTCTCCGTGGCAGAATTTGACTTTAAACCTTGTTATCTCTGCCGGCGGTAGCGGCGGATCAGAGCGTTGGTGGAGCTGTCATGGCCGAGTTCCGGCTCACCGTGGCCCAGCTCGGGGATGATCCTCTGGGCCAGGGATTTTCCCAGCTCCACCCCCCATTGGTCAAAGGAATCGATCTGCCAGATGGCCCCCTGGGTGAAGACGCTGTGCTCGTAGAGGGCCACCAGCGAGCCGAGGGTCCCCGGCGTCAGCTTCTCCGCCAGGATGGTGGTGGAGGGGCGGTTTCCGGGAAAGGTGCGGTGCGCTACGAGCCATTCCGGGGTCCCCTCCCCCCTGACCTGGTCGGCGTCCTTGCCGAACGCCAGGGCCTCGCCCTGGGCGAAGACGTTGGACATCAGGATGTCGTGGTGGTTCCCCAGGGGGTTCAGAGAGCGGCAAAACCCTATGAAATCGCACGGGATGAGGCGGGTCCCCTGGTGGATCAACTGGTAGAAGGAGTGCTGGCCGTTGGTCCCCGGCTCTCCCCAGAAGACGGGGCTCGTGTCGTAATCGACCGGCGCGCCGGCCAGGGTGACCCCCTTGCCGTTGCTCTCCATGGTCAGTTGCTGGAGGTAGGCGGGAAAACGCTTCAGGTACTGGTCGTAGGGGAGGACCGCCACGGTCTGGGCCCCGAAGAAGTCGGCGTACCACACCGTCAAAAGCCCCATGAGCACCGGCAGGTTTTGCTCAAAGGGGGCGGTGCGGAAGTGTTCGTCCATGGCGTTGAATCCGGCCAGAAGCGCCCGGAAGTTTTCCGGGCCAACGGCGAGCATGGTGGAGAGACCGATGGCGGAATCCATGGAGTAACGGCCTCCGACCCAGTCCCAGAAGCCGAACATGTTGTCCGGGTCGATGCCGAACGCGGTCACCTCCGCCCCGTTGGTGGATACCGCCACGAAGTGCCGGGAAACGGCGGACTCGTCTCCAACCCCCTGTACCAGCCACGCGCGGGCGGTGCGGGCATTGGTCATGGTCTCCAGGGTGGTGAAGGTCTTGGACGACACGATGAAGAGGGTC
>JBEKFJ010000128.1:0-12805 GCA_050013355.1 Oryzomonas sp. | reverse complement strand
GCCAACGGCACGAGCTGTGCGGTTACCTCGGGGGGCGTGATCATGGAGATGCTCTTGACCTCCACAGGAAGGTCGTAGATGGCGGAAACGCAGGCAATCCCCTCGATCTCCTTTTCGTTGGGGTTGACCGGTATGGTCCTGTAACCGTGCTGCAGGTAGCAGCGCAATATCTTGTTACCGTATTTGGAGCGGTTGTTCGATGCCCCGATGACCCCGAAGGCCGGCGAGGCGAGAAATTGGTCGATCTGCTGTTGAACCTTCATGTCAGGCTCCTCCTTCCTTCATGCCAATTTGCAATCAAGACGAAACAAATATGAGAGATGAGTCAGAACCGATGAGAGATGAGAGATGAGAAAGGCGGACGAAAGATCTTTCTCTCATCCCTCATCCCTCATCTGCCTTTACCTATCAACTTTGATTCCAAAGTAGAATTACTCCCTAACCTGTCCGTCGCCGTAGACGATAAACTTGGTGGTGGTCAAATCCTCCAGCCCCATGGGGCCGAAGGAGTGCAGCTTGGTGGTGGAGATGCCGATCTCGGCTCCCAGGCCGAGCTGCCCGCCGTCGGCGAAGCGGGTGGAGGCGTTGACCAGCACGCAGGACGAGTTGACCTCGCGGATGAACCGCTGAGCCCGTCCGTAGTCGCTGGTGACGATGGCCTCGGTATGCAGCGAGCCGTATCGATTGATGTGGTCGATGGCCGCATCCATGTCGTCCACTACCCGGCAGGCCAGGATCAAATCCAGGTATTCGGCGTGCCAGTCCTCCTCGGTGGCCGGGGCGGCGGACGGCGCATACCGACGAAAGGCCTCGTCGCCGCGCAGTTCCACTTTGAGGCCTTCCAGCGTGGAGGCTATGCGGGGAATGAAGGCTGCCGCCACATCCTTGTGGATCAGGAGCGTCTCCAGGGCATTGCAGACGCCGGGGCGCTGTACCTTGGCATTGACGACGATCTTTTCAGCCTTGTCGAAATCGGCCGAGGTATCGACAAAAACGTGGCAAACACCCTTGTAATGCTTGATGACCGGAATGCGCGAATTTTCGGAGACAAAGCGGATCAGGCTCTCGCCGCCGCGTGGGATGATCAGGTCAATAGACTCTTCCTGCTTGAGCATCTCCAAGACCCCTTCCCGTTCGGTGAAGGGGAGTACCGCCAGGGCCGCCGCAGGGATGCCCATGTCGGCCATGACCGAGGTCAAGGTTGCGGCGATGGCCAGGTTGGAATGGATCGCCTCCGATCCGCCCCGCAGGATCACGGCGTTGCCGGCCTTGAGGCACAGGGCTGCCGCATCGGCGGTCACATTGGGGCGGGCCTCGTAGATGATGCCGATTACCCCCAGCGGGATGCGCATCTTGCCCACCATCAGGTCGTTGGGGCGTTTCCGCATCCCGGTGATCTCTCCCACCGGGTCGGGGAGGGCCGCCACCTCGCGCAGGGCAGCGCTGATGGCGGCGATACGTTTCTCGTCCAGCATCAGGCGGTCGAGCATGGCGCCGGAGAGCCCCTTGTGGCGCCCCGTCTCCAGGTCCTTGCCGTTTTCGGTAATGATCCCCTGCGTTTCCTTCTCCAGGGCATCGGCCATCTTCAGCAGCATGTCGTTCTTGGCAGTGGTGGAAAGGCGCGCCATGACCAGCGAAGCCTGTCGGGCCTCCTGGGCGATCCGTCTGATCTCTTCGGTAATACTCATGAAAGTCTCTCCTGCGTCCATGGTCGTTGACCCAATAATATCAAGTGTAGTGTAATCTGAATCCGTGACGCTTTCACGGCGCCTCTTGCCCAGTGTCCCGGCGTTGCTGGCCGTATCTCCACCGTGGCGGAGGGCACACGGCACAGTTGGCATGATGCCGAATGGGCGGCGTTGGACGCAGGCCCGTCGCTCGCTCCGACGTGCAGGCGACACGGATTCAGATGTAAGTCACACTAAAGTAAGTTTACGCAAAACGTCCCCATCCTTCAAGTCTAATTAAGGGGTTCGGCCCGTCTCTGCAGCCTGCATGAAATGGGTTAAATGATATTGACTGGCAATTTCAAAGTGATATACTTATCTTGTTAGTAGTCTATACATGTACAAAGGAGGTGCATGATCATGAAAGGCACAACACATCTCAGATCGGTACGTGACACCGGCGAAAAGGGTTCGGTGCCGGTAACTGCGGAGCATGTGCCCGAAACCCGGGGGAGCTGGCTCGAAACGACACGGCTTCCCAATCTGATCGATGACATGGAACGCATGATGAATGAGATGTTCCGTCGCCCGTTCTTTGAAACGGGCATGGCACCGTTCAGGGGCTTCCTGCACGACATCGGAAGAGGGAGTCTGTCGCCATCGGTGGATGTCTTTGAGGCTGGCGGCAACATCGTCATCAAGGCCGATTTGCCGGGCCTGACAAAGAACGACATTACCGTAAAACTGATTAACAACACCCTTGAAATCAGCGGCGAAAAAAAGACGGAGGAAAAGATCGACACGAGGGATTATCTGAAGCTTGAACGCGGCTACGGCAAATTCAGCAGAACCCTCCGGCTGCCGGAAGGCTTGGACGCCGAAAAGGTGACAGCCAGGTTTGACGAGGGCGTCCTTGAGGTCAGCATCCCGAAGGTGGAAGACAAACGGGTGGTGAAGAATATCGCCATTAAATGACGGCAGCGACCCTGCTGTGGGGTGGTAGCGCGGGACGGCAGAAAAAATGCCGCCCCGTTTTTTACGTATTATTATCAGGCTTAAGGTTGTTCAAAAATAGTCAGATCGTCGCACCCGCAGAAGGCCCTGCGGAGGCGTAGCAGCGCTACGCCGCACAAAAGGGCTTTCGAGGACGGCGGCGAGATGGCTGTTTTTCAACAACCTCTTTATACGTGGCGATGGGCCGCGATCACCTCTTTGACCGCAGTAACGACATCCGCTGCGTCGTCCGCCGTCATCCTGGGGAAGAGCGGCAAGGAGAGTATCCGCTCCGAGGCATAGCTGGCCATTGGCAGGTCATCGTCGGCGATCCCCAGGTGATCGCGGTAGTAGGGATGATGGTGGATGGCCTTGTAGTGCAGCCCGCTGCCGATATTGTGCCTCTTTAACTCGTCCATGAACTGGTCGCGGTTGATATCCAGCTTTTCGATCCTGATCAGCGGCGTGTAGAGATGCCAGGCGTGGCGCTGGTCATAGGGCGCATAGGCGGGCAGCGCCAGTTCGGCAACGTCGGCAAACTCGCGGTTGTACTGCTCGGCGATCTTGGTCCGCGTATCGATAAACCGGTCCAGTTTGGGGAGTTGGTGGATGCCGATGGCGGCTTGGATGTCCATCATGTTGTATTTGAAGCCGGGCATCAGGATGTCGTAGTTGGGGGTGCCGCTGGCGGCAAAGCGCTTCCAGGCCTCGCGGCTCATGCCGTGGAATTTGAGCAGTGCAATCTCCTCGGCCAGGGCCTCGTCGGCCGTGCAGACCATGCCCCCTTCGCCGGTGGTGATGTTCTTGTTGGGGTGGAACGAAAAGATGGAAATGGAGTCCAGGGAGCCGATGCGCCTGCCTTTGTATTCGGTGCCCGCGGCGTGGGCAGCGTCCTCGATGACGGTCAGGCCGTGTTCCCGAGCCAGGGCGAAGATCGGGTCCATGTCGCAGGACTGGCCGGCAAAGTGCACCGGGATGACGGCCCGGGTGCGCGACGATATCTTCTCCCTGATTCTGGCCGGATCGATGTTGAGGGTGCCGGGTTCGATGTCCGCCAGGACCGGCGTGGCACCGCAGAGGATGACCATGCTGACCGTGGAGGCGAAGGTCATGGGGGTAGTAATGACCTCGTCCCCTTCCTTGATTCCAAGGGCCAGCAGGGTCAGGTGCAGGCCGGCGGTGGCGGAGCTCAGGGGGATGGCGTAGGGGGCTCCCACATAGGCCTTGAAGGCATCCTCGAAACGCTTGACCTTGGGGCCGGTGGTGATCCAGCCGGATTTCAGGGAGTCAACGACCTCGTTGATCTCGTCGTCGTCGATGGAGGGGGTGGAGAAGGGGAGAAAGGTGTCTCTCACGATGGCGTGCTCCTAGGATTCTAGTTTTGAATTTTTCGGTCTGCTTGCAGCGCTAAGTTCAAACAGGGCTGTATCGTTTGCGTTGACACATAATCTCATAAACGGTTGTCAGTATGTGTACTCGTTTAACTCAAGTTGCCCCGTTGTACAGTCATATTGGAAGAGACGAACACTTTTTCCCTCCAGATGCCTTCTTCGCCTGACATAATCAATTACTCTATCATCAAATCTCTTGGCAATGGCTATTGTCCTTATGGCCCTTGAGTCACCACCAGCCCTTTTCTTAAGAAACCAGTCCTCGTAACGCAGAAGTTGTGACAACCCCTTTTCGTCAAAAATATCTCTCTTTAGTTCAATGAGGCCGTACGCAATGGCTTTGGTGGGAGATTCAAAGTCGGAATAGAACAGTAAACCATCGATCTCTTTTTGGAAGCTTGTGGGGACATAGGCTAAGTAGTCCGAATACTGTCCCAATGATTCCTTATGTCGGCCATATGCCAAGTCGTTAAAAAAAACCGCAGTAAGTCCGGATTCATATTTAGGATTCCCCTGATTATCAACATGAAGCCGTTTCAACAGGTTTGATTCAACATGGCGGTACGGCTCTGATATGGGGGCTGGTTTACCAAAGATAGGGTTGATCTTCAAGAACAGTTCTCTGACCTCTTTGAATTCTGCGTCTGAGATGGAAAACATAGAGTTTGCGTTCCCACTTGGTCGATGCAAACTAAAAGTCCAAATCTTGCCGTTATCGCGAAGATCAAAGATATCGCTGAGAAGAACAGGGGTACCAAAGACCATGTCTGTATTATCGATCCGTATGCGGTAAGGGTAAATTTGGCCATTGTTCGAAGGCCAGACTGGAGTATCGTCATAAAATGGCCTGCCGTAAGCCCTGAAAATACCACGGATCTCTTTTGTTCCGATCAAATAAAAGAGAATTTCATCGCCTTCTTTCACAAGGCTCATGCGGGAAATTATCTGATCATCAGTATCCGGTCTGGTGCCTGATGGAATAGCAGCGAGTCCTCTGCGAATAGATATGGCGTAGTTTTCTTCATTAATGAGAAATATATGAACCGCCATTTATGCGTCTCCTGTAATGAGTTCTGAAGCTCCTGAAACCTTCACGCAGCCAATTCACTCTCGCCAAACATATCCGGTTGCGTCAACGCAACACCCTGTTCAAACCCCGGCAGAAGCTCCGCAATTGCCGAGGCATCAACGTTGGCAAGCTCTTTCGGTTCCAACTTGTGCAACCCGCCTCCGTAGACCCGCCCTTCATCGAGAAGTTGCTCCGGAGTAATGGCATTCAGCGCTTGCCAAACGTGGCGGATCAATTCCGGATCACGCGCCATGTAGCGTAAGAGTAACGGAGTTGGATACATGGCGAGATAGACGTTGGCGACGGTTGCACGGGAGTTGTTCAGTATGAACCGGAAGGGACGGCCACTTTTGGTGTCACCTCGCCCGAGATAGGTGCAGACAATAGGTGCGGCTGGGCGGTTTTCCTGAACATACCAAGGTGAACGATGGCTGCAAATATATCCCTCGTGAACTCCTCGAGCTTTCCCTTCTTCCAGATATGTCCATAATGTTGGGAAGCGATCCTTAATTTCCTCGCCACTCAAACGTGTATCCAATAGAAAGAGACGTCGCCCGACCAACGGATTTCCGCTCTTGTCGGTGGTAATTTCATCCTCGGACAAATAGCGCGGACTCGGCAGGATGGGACGGAAAGTATCCATCGGCAGCCCGCGCATGGCAATGGCCTCCGCGTCGAGAATGAAAAAGGCGTTGTCTCCGGTGGCGAGGCCTCGTGTTATCCGAAAGAAGTCCGCGATGGTCGGAACGGCCTTGCGGCTTCGGATTTCAGAGATGGGGAAGCGGGTCCACTTGGCCTCACGGGCAAGGGCCTTGGCTGGAACCATGCGCGATATTTTTGGAGTTGCAAGTGTTCCGCCGAAGCTGAACATCACGTTGTGATCAGGTGGAGGCGGCGTGTTGCGGAACCAGACAACACAGGACGACACCAGGGCGTCGGTAAACTGCGCGTCGTTGGGATCGAAGCGATGGATGTGTAGAAGCGTGACGCGTTGGAGGAGATACCGCTTCACTTCCCGACCATAATTCACATCCATGAATTCGCTTGGGATCAACCACCCCGCAATGCCGTTTACCGTCATCCAGGCATGGGAAAGGGCCAGGAAATGGCAGTAGAGCCCGGCCAAGCCGCTGAGCGTCATATTGCTTGCCTTGAAACTGCGTTGTAACAATCGCTCTTTATCGCCGGCTTGAATATGGTGGTGACGGACATACGGCGGATTGCAGATAACGAGATTGAAACGTGGAGTCGGCTCCTCATGGGTGAAATCCGCATGTTTCAGGGCAAGGCCGGAGTTTTGCCAAATGAGGGAAGCGGGTTGGCCGTAATGCGGGTCTATCTCGAAGCCAAGGGCTTCCGTAATTTGTTGTCGTGGAAATGTGTTGAGGAGCGCGGAATAGAAGGCACCAGTGCCGATGGCCGGGTCGAGAAAATGTACCGGTTCCTCAGGGGAAAGAAAAGTGGCGGCGTGCCCCAAAATGTCGCGGGCAAGGGGTGTCGGCGTTGCAAACTGGCCCAGACGATTCCGCTCGGCCTGTGTCTTTCGGCTGTCGAGTTCGGCCTGAAGGGCGAGTCGCTTTTTCTCCACTATGTCCTGTGAAGGGCACATTGATCAGATACCGAAATGGGCAAGATCATCGATGCGGTGTTCCCATACCCAGTCGATCCCCTCGGCGGCTTCATAGCCGAGATAACCGCTGTCAAAGTAACCGCACAGAAACAGGTTGAATTGCACCTTCTTGCCAAAGGCATTGCGCAGTTGGGCCATCTTAACCGCCTCTTCCTTGCGGCGCTTGTTCGTGTTGGTGAAGTCGCCGGCGGACTTGGCTTCGAAGAAAGCCGGTAGTTGCCTGGCCTTCGCGTCTTTCGGCATGATGACAACATCAATCGGGATATTTACGCTCTGCACCCCGTTTTCGAGCTTAACCGGCACATTCATGCGGAAGCTGAAGGTGCCGGGCCGCATTGCATCAAAACGGGGGCCATCGCCGGGAGGGAGGTGGGTGTAGCCACGCGCTTCAAGCCAGGTCTTGATCGCGGCCAACTGACGTTTTTCCTGTGCGTTCCGGATAATCGGGTTGGCAACCGAGCCGCAGAGCCGGTCGGCAACGATGGTGGCGGCCCGGTGAATCTCCGTTTCGGTAGGTTTCTTTTCTGTTCCAAGCCAGACAAAGATATCGGGATCGGCCATTTTCCCTATGATTGTCCCGATCTTGGCGAGTTCTCGATCAACATCGGCGGCTGCCATCCGTGCAGGAAGTTTTTTTTCGTTCTCCATACGTTTGATCATGCTGGCCGGTACATCGGCAAGGCCAATCAAGCGATCAACCGCCAGCGGCGGGCAGGTAGACATGCGAAGCGTTGGGAGAATATCCGGGGTGTTGCGGAAAATGGTCGGGCTGATTTTGGTCAGATAACTGGTCGTAAGGAGGGCTGCCTCAACATCCTTGGTCGTCTGGACGCGCGTGTCGCGGAAAGCGGTGGGCGCAAATTTCATGAACCAGTCGTTGTACATATCGACCGATCGGGCAATGTCGGTCTTCCATTGAATGGGCTTGTTACTATTTACCGGCATAATGCCTCCGAATGCAGAGATAGCCTTTTCCTCGTAACGCTTCTTACCGGTTCGATATCAACCGCCGCCAGCCCGATTTCACGAACATTCCCTTCAAGATTCATATTCCGTAAGCGATTTGATTGCGGATATAAATTCCTGTGCCGTTAATACCGCATTGCGGGCATCATCCTCAGATACCTCGGCGAAATCCCTATAATCCGACTCCATGCGTTCATCGAACAGGTCATATAGCATCTTGGCATAACGCGCATCAAGCTTCCCGGAATGGATGAACTCCTTGTTGAATATCCCTATAACTCCGGAATGTTTGGATGTTTTATGAGGTGTGTTGAAATGGATGAAAAGAGCCAGAACCGCATAGAACATCGCATAATACGACCGATTAACAATTGAGCGCGGAGAAAAGCCTGTCTCCAGCATCTTGACTGCTTCAGCGAGTGTTTCCTCAGTTTGCCTCAAGCGGTAACCAAAAATGGTTTCACGATCTGTCACACTGGAACCCCTTCATCCATAATTACTCGAATAATTGGAGATGAACGTAAGGCTGATTCTTCAATCTCATATCTGCTGAACAAAAGAGTAGTGACAACAATTCCGGTTTCCAGCGTCATCTCCCAAGCAGCGTTTTTCACCATCTTTCTCAACTCTTTGTCAACTGTTTCAAATTCCATGAAAATATCCATATCGGAAAACTCATCAGCATCGCCACGCGCTCGGGAGCCGAAAAGTCGGAAGTCAAGCAACGGTGTGAGTTTTGATACGCGTTTTTCAAAGGGTTCTTTTCCGCCCAGGCGGCGTCAATCTTCGGGCTTGCTTGTGCGGCGTACCGATGTACGCCTCCGCGCAATCCCTTAATTTCCTTGCCTGGACGAAAAAGCCCTCCTTTCCGGATCGGAAACCAATAGTTTCTCATCCGGAGTTTCCGGATGGAAACTACTTACCGGTTCGATATCAGCCGCCGCCTGCCCGATTCTCCCACAATCCTCGGGCTGGGATGGAGCAGCGGGAACAGGTGGTCGAGTTCACTCTTTTTGAGGATGATCAGTACCGGGGCGTCGCTCGCCCACATCCGCAACAACGCCTGCTGGTCGGGAAACCAGGCGGATTGGTCGCCCAGCTTGCTGCCGAACTCCAGTTCGTCCGGCTTGTCGGTGATCAGTATCCGCCGTCGGGTGTACCAGGAAACCGCCTGCTGGGGGCCGAAGGTAACGATGCGCGTCTGCGGTCCGGCCAGCGAGCGGGCTTGCAGCGCCAAACTGCGGGGGGATTCGGCCTGGGCGATGGGCACCATTATCAGCCGCGGGATGAAAATTTCAAGCAGAAAGGAGCAAAGACAGAGCGTAACCACCATGCGGAGCGGGTTGTAGCCTGCGGATGCCATGGTCGCTATCCCCTGTATCAGGAACAGGACGGCAACGACCGTGCCTGCGGCGGCGGAGATGGGCGGAGCGTTGTTTATGAACTGGTGCAGCGGGTCGCTCAGGCGGGGCATGGAGCCTGCCAGCAGGTTCGCCAACTCGGGCAGGCGAGAATAGGCCAAGCCGGCGACGCCCAAAATTGTCAGGGTCATTCCCAGCAGGACGGAGGCCAGCTTGAGTTCACGACCGTGGCCATCCAGTGCCCCGTCTATACGGCCGGCGATCAGTATGGCCAGGGGTGGAAAGATCGGCAGGATGTAGGGGACCAGCTTGGAGTTGGACTTGGAGAAGAACAAAAAAATCAGAACCGTCCAGACCAGCAGATAGAGCCCGGCCAGGCTGTCGTCGTGATGACGGTCGCGCCAGGCGCGCATCAGGGCGCCGGGGATGAAGAACGACCAGGGAAGCATGGTTGCCGCCAGGACCGGCACAAAGAACCAAAACGGCTGGTAGCGGCCATGAACCGTGCTGGTGAAGCGCTCAAAGTGTTCGTGGATGAAGAAAAAACGGGCAAATCCGGGATTTCTCAGGGAGACGGCCACAAACCAGGGAGCGGCTATGGCCAGGAACAGCACCAGCCCGCTGGCGATACGCATCTCCCCGAGCAGCTTCCAGCGGCCCCCCAACAATAGGTAAAAGAAGATGATGCCGGCCGGAAAAACGATACCGATCAACCCCTTGGCCAACACCGCCAGGGCACAGAACAGATAGAAGGCGTACCAGGGGAGCGGGGTGCTGCGGCGCCCCTCGCGCTGGCTTGCTATGATAAAGGCGCCCAGCGCGGCTGTGAGACAGAAGGTCAGCAGCATATCGGTCAGGATGATGCGCGACTGGAGCACAAAGCCGGCCGATGTCCCCAGGATCAGCGCGGCAAGCAGGGCCGTGCGCCGCCCGTAGAGGCGCCGGGCTATGATATAGGTTGTCAATATGGTCAGCAGGCCGCACAACGCCGAAGGGAGGCGGGCGGCCTGCTCGGTGAGGCCGGACAGTTTGAGCGAAGCGGCGTTCAGCCAGTACAGGAGCGGGGGTTTTTCGAAATATTTGACGTAATTGAGGGTTGGGGTTATGAAATCCCCCTGCTCCAGCATCTCCCGGGGAATCTCTGCGTAACGCCCTTCATCGGGATCGATCAGCGGCAAGCCGCCCAGGAACTGGAGAAAAGGGAAGCCCAGGACAACGGCAAGGACTACCATGTCCCGCAACCAGCCGCTCTCCCTGCCGGGGGCGTAGCCCTTGAGGTCTCTCACGGCGATTCCCCCTTTTCCCGGCGCACAAGGTCAAAGGGTTCGACCGCAAAGGGCGGTGCAAGGACCATGCGCTGGTTGGGGTTGGCGGCGTCGGCCTCGACAGAATCCCCCTCCGGCGTCATGATTCGCAAGCCCCGCACCGTCATCCGCTCAGCCCGCATGGCGGGGCCGATGAATTCCAGTTCATCGCCCTGACGAATGCTGTTGCGCACCCCGACCACAACCTCGCCGTCGGTTCGTGAGGACTCCACCAGTCCGACGAACTCGTGGCTGCGGATGTAGGCCGAGTGATACTCCTGCCCGACATTGCGGGGAACCCCGAAGAGAAAGCCGGTGGTATACCCCCGGTGGCTCAGTTTGGCCAATTCCTCCAGCCATTCCGGCCGGCAGCGCCAGCCTGACGGGTCTGAACGGTACTCGTCCAGCGCCTGTCGATAGACCCGCAGCACCGAGGCAACGTAATTGATCCCTTTCATGCGCCCCTCGATCTTGAGCGCGGCCACCCCGCCCTGCACTAATGCCGGCAGGTGCTCCAGCAGGCAGAGATCGCGGGAGTTGAAGATAAAGGTGCCGTTTTCGTCTTCAACTACCGGGAGGTATTCGCCGGGTCGGGTTTCTTCCACCAGGTGGTAGCTCCAGCGACAGGGATGGGCGCATTCCCCCTGGTTGGCATCGCGGCCGGCCAGTGCGCTGGAGATCAGGCAACGTCCCGAATAGGAGATGCACAGGGCGCCATGGACAAATGCCTCGAATTCCACCTCCGGGACGTTGGCGACAGTCTCGTGGATGGCGTTCAGGCTCGTCTCCCGCGCCAGATTGATCCGCCGGATCCCTTGCCGGCCCCAGAACCTGGCGCTGCGCCAGTTGATGGTGTTGGCCTGGGTGGAAAGGTGCAGTTCGCGTTGGGGAGAGATGTCGCGCACCATGTCGATGACACCCGGATCAGCCACAATATAGGCGTCGAAGGGGAACGGCGCCGTCCGGCGGAGAAACTCGTCAAGCCGCGGCAGCGCATCGTTATGGGGATAACTGTTGACCGTCAGGTAGGCCCTCACCCCGCGGCTATGGCAGTAGTCGAGGGCTGCCGGCATCTCATCGATGCTGAAGTTGTCCGAAAGATTGCGCAGACCGAATGCCTGCCCACCCAGGTAGACGGCATCGGCGCCGTAATGAACGGCAATCTTGAGTTTTTCCATGTTGCCGGCCGGGGCCAGAAGTTCGGGGGTGTTCACGGATGGTTCCCGTCGTGATGTGGTGGCTGGGTACGTCGAAAAATGCTAACATATTCTGACGGTTAATTAAACCAAGAAAAACAAGCGGCCGCAGCGGAAAGCCAGCTTTCGCTTGACAAACACGAGTTTATGGCAGTAATTTATGAAAAAATCCTGACATTTGGAGGAATTATGCCATCCGGCATCCGCTGGGCCGCATGTGTTGCCGCTTCTTTCGCGCTGGCCGGTTGCGCGTCGAGCGACCTCGTGGTCAAGCGCCAGACCGAGACTGAGGCGAAGGTCGAACATCTTATCCAGTCCGGCAAGAAGCTCGAACAGCGCATGAATGAGCTGTCCGCTCAGGCCCAGTCGCAGGAAGATCAGACCAAGGTTGTCAGCGCCCAACTCAAGCAGCTTCAGGACGCCATCAGGGAATTGCGGACCGCTCAGGATGAACTCAAGGCCCGAATCTCGCTGCAGGCTACACCAAAGATTGAAGTCATCAATCCGGAGCCCGCCCCCAAGGGTAAGGATTACGGCCCTCCGTCCGACTACGTCAAGGCATTCGGCCTTTACAGCGCCAACAGTTTCCCGGATGCCATCAAGGCGTTCGAAGCATTCCTCAAGAATGACCCCAATAGCAGTTATGCCGCCAACGCCGTCTACTGGATCGGCGAGTGCCATTATAGCCTGTCCGAGCTTGCCAAGGCGCGTGACGCCTTCCAGAAAGTAGTGAACGATTATGCAAAAAGCGCCAAGGTCCCGGATGCGCTCTTGAAGCTGGGGTATACTCTGGCAGCCATGAACGAGAAGGATAAGGCTGCTGCTGCCTATGAACGCCTCATCAAGGCCTATCCCGGCAGCCCGGCTGCGGCCAAGGCACGGGAGCGGCTGACCGCCAATTAATTTCCGCTTTCACTCTGTAGGAATGACCGAGGTGCGTATGAAAATCAGATTTGCCGTGCTGCTGTTTACGTTAGCGCTGTTCGTGCCCGGCCTGGCCCTGGCCGCGGATGAGGAACATACCATCTACGTCATAAAGAAAGGCGATACCCTCTGGGGGTTGTCCGAACGCTTTATCAAAGACCCCCGCTACTGGCCTAACATGTGGTCAAAGAACAGCCAGATCACCAATCCTCACCTGATCTATCCGGGGCAAAAGGTGCGGGTGTTCCCTGACCGGCTCGAATTCGAACCCAGAGAGCAGGGGGTAACGGGAGCAAGTTCATCG
>JBEKFJ010000127.1:0-8560 GCA_050013355.1 Oryzomonas sp. | reverse complement strand
ACCCTCCCTCATTCTCCACCACGGCCAAAAGCCGTTTCACGACCCGCGGCGGCACCTCGGACATGGTGGCTGCCGCCCTGCCGCTCCTGAACGACAACGGCCTGCTGATAGCTTCCTCCAACCATCAGAAGGTGGATGCGGCCGATTACCTCAAGGAGTTGCGCCGCGGCGCGCTCCAGGCCGGTAATGAGTTAAGGGTCATCACCCTGGCCGGGCAACCGGAGGATTTCCCCTACCCGGTCACGTTTCCCGAGGGGCGCTACCTGAAGTACGCCCTCTGCGTGAAGGGATCATGAACGGGACGGGAGACTGTCACCCAACGGCAAAGGATGGTACAATGGGCGCAACAGCCGGGGTGGAAAAGATTGAAGCTGGATGAGATCAACCACCCCCTGGCCCCCTCCTTATCAAGGAGGGGGAAGAGTCGGGCGTGTTTCCTCCCCTCCTAGTTTAGGAGGACCCTCTGGGACCCAGAGGGCCTAAAGGCCTAAAGGGCTGGGGGTGGGTAGCCATCCCCATGTTTCGCAAGAGATTCAGACGAACAGGTATAAAACTTGATATGATGGGGATTATATGGCGGTTGAGATACGTGACTCCGACATAAAGATCGAATTCTACCGGGCATCCGGACCGGGCGGCCAGCACAGGAACGTGACCGACTCGGCGGTGCGCATCCGCCACCTGCCGTCCGGCATCGTAGCCCAGGCGTCGGAGAGCCGCTCGCAGCTCCAGAACCGTGAGGTTGCCATGGAACGTCTGCGGATGGCGTTGGAAAAGCGTGAGCGCAAGGTCAAGAAGAGGATCGCCACCCGTGTTCCCAAGAAGGCACGGGAAGAGCGCCTGAGCGAGAAGAAGATCGTGTCGCAGCGCAAGCGGCTGCGCACTCCACCGGAAACGTAATATATCGACAGAACCAAAATAAATAAAAAGCATTGGGAGCCAGTCATGTTTAAAAGAATCGACCATATTGAGATAATTCCGACAGACATAAACAGAACAATCGAATTTTACGTTTCTGTTCTGGGATTTAAGATCAGGGAACGATTTCCGGTTTCTAATGCGCCCATGAAAGAGATTGCATACCTTGAGCTGGGAGATACCGTTATAGAATTAATTTCCGTCGAGATGACCGCTGCAGAGCCGAGAAAACAGTGGGAGTACGGGTATAGAGCTATAGCTGTTGAAGTCGAGGATATGGATTCCGCTGTCAGTTATCTGGGAAGTAAAGGAATACCAATCACTTGGGGGCCGGTATCGTTAGGAAAATCAAAACGAGCGGAAATACAAGACCCTGATGGTTTTCCCATTGAATTAAGGCAGTGGTAACTAACCTTAATGTTCAGATGTTAAAATTGACCCCGATAGGTTTCCTGCGTTGGGCGGAAATACCAGAACTTCAAATAATCAATAAGAGGTAAAACAAATGCCTTACTGGCTCTGGTTAATTTGCGGCACGACACTTTTGATTGTTGAAATCCTGGTGCCCCACTTCGTCACCATCTGGTTTGCGCTTGCGGCGCTTATAACGGGAGTCGTCGCATATTGGGTCGGCGGAGTTGCTGCGCAGTTGACGGTTTTTTCCATTAGCTCGATAATACTGTTTTCTATCGGCTGGGGCTGGCTGAGGAATAGTATGAAAATGAGTGCCAGGGCACGGCATGCTAAAGAGAGCGTAATCGGAGAAGCAGGGACCATTGTGTCGTCCAACGTGGGAGATCCACCCAGCGGTAAGGTGCGTTTTCAAGTACCGATTCATGGTGACGATGTCTGGGAGTATATTTCAGATGAACAGCTCTCTCAAGGTGACCGGTGCGTGGTGACGGAAATAGTGGAAACGAAGGTTAAGGTAAAAAAGGCATAAGGGACTCGGAACTTGCCGATATACCAAGTATTGCGCTCAGATTTAGATCAGATTTGTTGTCCCTGATTGAGCAAAACCGCAGGCGTAGCAGGGCTACGCTGAGGATTTTGTGATTGAAGGGGCGGCAAAGATGGCCTGAAGATGAGATGTAAAACGGTATATGGTAAGTTCTGAGTCCCTACTCGTAAATTCCGAATAAAAAGGAGAATGAAATGTTTTTGGGAATCATGGTGGTAATCGCAGTGCTCATTATTGCGACTCTTATTGCTGGTATCAAGATCGTGCCGCAAGGCTCCGAGTTTGTCGTGCAGCGGCTCGGCAAGTATCACGTCACGCTCAAACCAGGCCTGTCGATCGTAGTTCCCTATATCGACCAGGTCGCATATGAACTTCTCACGAAAGACGAGCCGCTCAACATCGAACAGCAGGAAGCGATCACGAAAGACAACGCTGTAATCCTCTGTACCGCAATAACGTTCGTCAAAGTGCTTGACCCGGTCAAGGCGGCTTATGGGATATCCAACTACAGAGCGGCGATCCAGTTCCTGGTAATGACGAATCTGAGGGCGATCATCGGCAGCATGACGCTTAACGAAGCGTTGAGCTCGCGCGATCAGATCAAGGCCAAGCTCAAAGATCAAATTTCCAACGAGGTTGCCGATTGGGGTATCGTGGTAAAGTCCGTCGAGATCCAGGATATCCGGCCGTCACAGAGCATGCAGCAGGCCATGGAAGCGCAGGCCGGTGCCGAGAGGCTCAAGCAGGCGGCAATTCTGCAAGCGGAAGGCAAGAAGCAGGGCACCATTCTTGAAGCGGAAGGGAAATTGGAAGCGTCCCGCAAGGAGGCTGAGGCACAGATTCTTCTGGCAAATGCCTCCTCTGAAGCGATAAAGAAGATCAGGGATGCAGTCGGCAACGAGGAGTTGCCTGCTTACTTCCTTTTGGCAGACCGTTACATTGAAAGCATCCGCAAGCTGTCGGAATCGACAAACACCAAGACCCTGTTGCTCCCTGCGGACATAATGACGGCTGTTAAAGGACTTATAGGTAAATAGTTTCCATCAGGAAACTCCGGATGATAAACTATTTTTGACGTTCGATTGAGGTACGGGGTTACCATGTTTTCCGCATCCGGCCACACCATCCAATGGCTCAAGCCCGACATAGGCGAAGAAGAGTGGGAATTTTTCAACCATCCCGACAAGCAGGATTTCTACCAACGCCATGGCATCGAATGGGAACGGCTGTCAGCAGCTTTCGACCGGGGCAGCCTGGAGCCGTACCCCCGCTCCGGCCGTATCGGGGGGATCGCGGTCAGCGGCGCCTATCACGAATATGACGACTATGCCAGGTACCTGGCCAAGGCCAAACGCGGCTACCGGAAGAGTTACAGTGCCATGGAGGTGTCGTTGCAACGGGCCGGCAGCCTGACCCTGAAGGCGCCCATCATCCTCTGCTGCCGGGAAGAGGCCCTGTTGTTCTCCGGCTACCGGAGGCTCTGTCTGGCCTGGAATTACGGCATGGTACCCTATGTGTGGCTGGTGCCCTTGTCGTAACCGCTTTGGGGTGGTGGAATGCTTCCATCTAAGATAGGCAGTTCTGCCACAGAGCCACAGAGGAAAACACGGAGTTTTTTTCAAATATTTTATAATCCGGAAATATTGTCCAACTCTTTGAAACGTTTACCTCTGTGCCCCTGTGGCTCTGTGGCAAAAACTTTTTCTGAGTTCAATGGTTCGAAAGCCAGGGATTGCGACCGGGAGACAGGAGGGTGCGATGGCTGAGCAGACGCAGTTGCAACGAATATTCAATGATGCGGGATTTTCCGATTTCCGCTGGATCGATCCTAGCGAGATCGTTGTTGCACAATGGGTGCGGATGAAATGCCTGTTCGGCTGCAACGAGTACGGCAGGAACGCCTCCTGCCCCCCCCACACCCCTGCCGTGGACGAGTGCCGGAATTTCTTCAATGAATTCCGGCTGGGAGTGATCTTTCATATCCCCATGCTCCTGGACGATCCGGAACAGTGTCATGACTGGTCGCGGGAGGTCAATCGCGCCTTGCTTGAGGTGGAGCGGCAGGTTTTTATCAGCGGCCATCAAAAAGCCTTCCTGCTTTTCATGGACAGTTGTGCGCTGTGCCGGGAGTGTGCCAACAGCCGGGGTCACTGCCGCAATCGCAAGCTGTCCCGCCCCACGCCCGAGGGGATGGGGGTGGATGTCTTTGCCACGGTGGCCAAGTTCGGCTACCCCCTTGCGGTGCTTCCCGATTACGAGCAGGAGATGAATCGATATGCATTTCTGATGATAGAGTGAGGAGGCAGTCATCATGAGTAAACTTTTCACGCCGCTTACCATGGGCTCGGTAACGTTCCGCAACCGCGTCTTTGTCTCTCCCATGTGCCAGTATTCCAGCCGGGACGGTCTGGCTACCGACTGGCATATGGTCCACCTTGGCAGCCGGGCCGTGGGGGGCGCCGGCCTGGTGATGGTCGAAGCAACCGCCGTGAGTCCCGAAGGACGCATCAGTCCCGACGACAGCGGCATCTGGAATGATGACCATGTCGCGGCATTCAAGCCGATTGCCCGCTTTATCCGTGACAATGGGGCTGTGCCCGGCATTCAGTTGGCCCATGCCGGCCGCAAGGCATCCTGTGATCTTCCCTGGCTCGGTGGTGGGCCGCTGGGGCCGGATGCGTGGGGATGGCAGCCGCTGGCCCCCAGTGCGGAGCCTTTTGCCCCCGGCCATCCCCTGCCCCGCGAACTGTCGCTTGCTGATCTGGATATGGTGGAGAACCAGTTTCGCGCCGCTACCCGGCGGGCGCTGGCGGCCGGTTTCCAGGTGGTGGAGATCCACATGGCCCATGGCTACCTGCTGCACGAGTTCCTGTCGCCCCTGTCAAACCGGCGGGGTGACGACTATGGCGGCAGCCTTGAGAACCGGCTCCGCTTTCCGTTGCGGGTGGCCCGGGCCGTGCGTGAGGAATGGCCTCGCGAGCTGCCGCTGTTTGTGCGACTGTCTTGTGTTGACTGGGCGGAGAACGGTTGGAGCCTTGACCAGTCGGTCTGCCTCTGCCGCTTGCTCAAGGAGTTGGGGGTTGACCTGATCGATTGCTCGTCCGGTTTTGTCGTGCCCAACGAGCAGGTGCCGTTCGCCCCCGGCTTCCAGGTCCCCTTTGCCGCCGCGCTCCGCGCCGAGGCCTCTGTCGCCACCGGTGCGGTCGGCTTCGTTATCGACCCGGCCCAGGCGGAACAGATCCTGGCCACCGGTCAGGCCGATGCCGTCTTCCTGGCGCGGGAGATGCTGCGCGACCCGTACTGGCCGCTTCATGCAGCCCGTGAACTGGGGGTGGAGGTAGCCTGGCCGGATCAGTATCTGCGGGCCAGGAGAAGAATGTGATGATCAGTTGGGACGGAAGGTGTGGCCGTGGTAATGATTTTGATCCCGCCGGTAGATCCGGTATTCCATGTCCCGGTATTTGTGGATGTTCTCGATCCTCTGTTTGCGGATGATCGGCGGCAGGCCGTCGAACTGTACCGCTGTCCACGGGCCTTTACAATTGGGTGCCTGGTACCAGGTTTTGCCATAGTAGAGGTAGAAGTTGTCATTGGCAAACACGATGTCGTAGAGGACCCCCACCCCCACGTAGAAACCGAGGCTCGGCGGCATGATGAAGAGCGGCGGGCTCGGGAACGCCATGTTGGGCAGACCGGCCATGACTACCGGCTGCGGGATCGGGGCACCGGCGGTGGCGTTCACATTACCCCGGCAGCCGCTCGTCAGGGCCAGGACAACGACGATTGCCGCCGGTAATCTCGCGCGCATTGCGGGCTCCTCTTGAGGGGATATCCAGATAAACTATCTCGGAAAAGCATTTGCCACAGAGCCGCGGAGACACGGAGATAACATTTAAAAGGTTTTGGTCTCATTCTCTTTACCATTCCGGATTTGAGAATATTCGAAAAAACTCTGTGATTCCTCCGTGTCTCTGTGACTCTGTGGCTGAACTGCCGATAGATACGTCTTTACTCGGTCGCCCCGGCCGGGCGCGTTGCGCTGATCTCGGTAATGTAGACCGTCATGTCGCCGTTGGGCCGCCGGATGACAACCTCGTCATCGATTTTTTTGTGCAACAGGGCCTGGCCGACCGGCGAATCGATGCTGATCCGCCCCTTGCTTACGTCGAATTCATCCGGCCCGACCAGTTTATAACAGCGCTCGTTGCCATCCTTGTCTTCATAGCGTACCCAACAGCCGAATGAAACCATGTGGGGGTTGGCCGGCGGCGTGGCCGGCTTGAGCAGCTTGAGCCGGCTGCCCAGGTGTTTCAGCTTGTGATCTATCTCCCGCAAGCGTTTTTTGCCGTAGATGTATTCCGCATTTTCGGAGCGGTCTCCTTCCGCCGCCGCATCGGACACCCCTTGAACGACCTTGGGGCGCTCCACCCGCCAGAGGTAATGGAACTCATCCTCCAGTTTCTTCAATCCTTCCGGGGAAATCAGGTTTGTCATAATTTTATCCATACAATTTGTTTGCAGCGCGGTCCGGCGCCTGGGCGCTGCCGGCAGCCGGGCCGTCGGGCCGGATAGTTGTTCGCGTGGTTATCAGGGGTGCCGGTCAAGAGCGTCTTTGACATTGGTGATCAGGTTGAGCAGGCGGGGGCCGATATCGTCTTCCAGCATGTGGCGTCGGAGTTGAAATGCCGCTCCCGCGCAACTGAAGACCAGGATGCGGGAGCCGTCCGATGGGATCAGGGGCGCGGCGACGGCATGGACGTCCCGCTTCCAGTCGCCGAGGGAAAGACAGAAGCCCCGTTCGGCATAGTCCTTCATGGCCTGGTCGATGCCGGCCCTGGTCCTGGGCCAGTCGGCCTCATTGCGCTGTCGAACCTGGTCGAGGAGCGGGTTGCGTTCCGCCTCCGGCAGGGCACAGAGCAGCGCCCTGCCCATGGAGGTCGTGGCAATCGGGATCTGGGAACCGACATCCAGGGTCAGGGTGACCGTGGCACTGCTGCGGTAGGCCTCGATGTACAACATGTTCAGGCGGTCCTGCACGCCAATGGCCAGCGAGGCCTGGGCGTATTCGGCCAGTTCCTGCATCAGGGGGCGGGCGATGCGCCGTACGTCCATGTTGACCAGGAACGAGTAGCCGAGGGCCAGGACGGCCGAGTCGAGAAGGTACTTGCCGAACTTCTCCGAGTAGGCGAGGTAGCCGAGCCGGGTCAGGGTGTGGGTCAGGCGTGAGATGGTCGGTTTGGGCAGGCCGGTGCGCGCTGCGATCTCCTGGTTGCCGAGAAACCGGTCCCCCGGCCTGAAGCAGCGCAACACCTCCAGTCCGCGTTCAAGGGCGCGAACCGACTGGCGGTCGTTTTCAGTTTTGCTGTTAACGGTTTCTGCCATCGTATCTTCCTGATTGTTTCGTTCTGCGAAACTGACCGCAGATTTGCACAAACACCGGAGGATGTCAAACGCTATTTTATTTAAAATATAATTTTGCACAGCGAAATTATTGATGGGATGTTAAGCCGCTGAACCGGAGATGAAGGCCGGCAAACAATAAATCTAAAACGGTTGTTAGGCCACAGAGCCACGGAGACTCAGAGAAAATCACGGTGTTTCAACTAAAGCCAATCACCGAAATGGAGCATCATCAATAAGCCGCATAATGCTGCAACCCTCTGATTTCGTTACCTCAGGGTCTCTTCGACTCTGTGGCAAAACTTTTTCCAGGATAAATTATAGTTGATTGAGCAGGGTTGTTGGTACGAACGGCGGCGTCTTGAAAAAAAAGTGTTTACATGATGTCCGTATTCCGGTACAACTATTTTGCAAAGAGAAATTGTATTTCACTATGCGAAATAACGAATGAGGTGGGACGATGGGCTCAATGAAAGAGCACCCGCGTTACAATGTGGTAAGCATGAGGATAAGCGACAAAGAGCGGGAGGCGCTTGAGGCCTTTGCGCAGCAGACGAGAAGGAATATTTCGCAATTGATGCGGGAGGCGATGCTGCTGCTCAATCTCGAGATGGAGACAATTGACGGGTCGTGACGGGATTTTACCAGGTTCGGTGCAGGGTCTGGCAATACATCAAACGACAGAAGCGGAGACACTACCATGTGCAAGGGGAAATACCTGCAGACGGTGCAGGCTGCGGAAAAGACGCTGGAACTCCTGGAATTGCTGGCAACCGACGGCGATAAGCTCAGGATAGGCGATTTGGCGGGCAGGCTGGGTGTAAACCGCAAGGAGGCGCTGCTCTTGTTGGTGGCGCTTGAGAGCCGGGCGCTGTTGCATTGGGATGAGCAGACCAGGATCTATCGTCCGGCCCCCAAAACAGGGGAGTTGGTGCGTCGCTATCTTGCCCAGGCGGGCATGAAGGCGGTGGAAGCAGCGCCGCGCATCATCAAGACGCCTCGTGCGATCGGCCCACGAACGCCACGCGGCGAGGTGCGCCGCGTGGCGGCAGGTGCGTAAATAGTTTCCGTCCGGAACGAGTTCTTTTCCGCCCATGCGGCGTCAATCTTCGGGCTTGCTCGTGACTTCGGCCGGCGGCCTCACCCTTCGGGCGCCTTCGCGGTCCAATTTAGCTAAATTGTGCGGCGTACCGCCCCTCATCCGATCCTTCTCCCAGAGGACCCGTAGGGCCTAAAGGAGAAGGGATACCTTTACCCTCTCCTTTAGGCCCTACGGGTCCT
>JBEKFJ010000126.1:0-14800 GCA_050013355.1 Oryzomonas sp. | reverse complement strand
TCGCGGTCCAATTTGCTCTGCAAATTGTCGTTGGCTCGTCTTCGGCTCCTCAACGTACTACCTGTACGCCTTCGTCGCCTCGATCCTCGCCGCCTTGATGTCATCTTTGATTTGAAACCGGAGTCACTGCTCAGCTTTGCAGGTTTTGCCGACTGCTGCTTCCCCTTGGGATTGTCCTCGCAATTTCCGTGTCCTGACAAAAAAAGCCGGGTTGCCGAATATCTCGTGATATTTCGGCAACCCGGCTGTCTCAGTGAGACCCTGTAGGCTTTCCGCCCCATCCTCGCGGATGGTTGAGTATTATCGTTTTATCCAATTATCATTATGTTGACTGATTAAATCGAGTTTAACGAAGACGCCTTTGAAATGTCAACATAAAAACTGTTTAACGTCGACCTTCCGCTGACGGTCAAGTCCCCCTTCGTTAATCAGGACACAAAAAGATTTCAGCCTTGTTGCCATGGTTGTCGGATTCATGCGCTGCGAACTCCTTACCGATCGCCTTGAATTTTGGTAATCGATCATGATATCCCGACTTCGGATAATTCCTGGCCCTTGAAAAAAAATGAGATTGAGCGTATTAGTAACCTTACGAGTCTGATCCCGGACCATACCTTGACCAACAAATACTCCTGCCCGGATGGCATACTCATTCAAGAGCCTTATGGATAAGAAACTGTCGGCACAAATCAATTACATCTGGAGAGTTGCTGCTATTTTCCTGCTCATTGCAGTGGTTAATGGCGGACAGGTCTGCCTTGCCGGGCAACCCGGAACATCCCCCCCGGAACAGTCCCTTTCCAATGCCAATTTGAACGAGCTTGAACAAATGATCGGTAATGCCGGGGATATCTACGACAAGGTGAAAGCAAATCACTGGAAGCATCTCGAGAAAAAACTGAATTCCATTGTCAAGGTCGAACAACTCCTTCCCGGTGTGACCTCTGAGAATGACATGCCCTATTATAAAAATCTTATGGGTGTTACCACTGATCTTGAACGTGCCATTGCCTCACAAGACCGGATAGTTGCCATGAAATCGGCAAACAAGGTTATGTTGCTTGGCGCTCGTCTGGCCGAGGCGCATAATTCGCAGGTTCCGATAAACGTTGCAGTAATCTGTTATTGCGGCCGCAAGCTGGAGATACTGTCGGAAACCGAAAACGTCCTGGACCTTTCCGACACGGTTGCAAAATTACATCTGTCGTGGCAGCAACTGATTCCCCTGGTCACAGCCTATGGCGGGTTAAAGGAAGTCAAAAGGTTTGCGGAAATCATGAAGCATCTTGAGTCGGCAAAAACAGCTGATGAATATGGCAGGCTGGCTTCATCAGTGGTTGAAGAGATCGAGATCATTGAGAAAATTTTTAAAAAGTAGGATGCTTAACGCCGGCGGACATGATTGCAGGGTCTTTCGGACAGTCATCCGCTTCGTCGGGGAAACGAATTAAACTTGCTATTTTGCGTGACTGTCAGTAATGTAACGAAGTTTCACAACGTATGAACGCATGAGGAGCCCCCTTCGGTATGAGCAAAGAAGAAGCAATTGAAGTAGAAGGAACGGTTGTTGAGCCGCTACCCAACGCCATGTTCCGTGTCAAACTGGAAAACGATCATGTGGTTCTTGCCCATATTTCCGGTAAGATGCGAAAATACTTCATCAAAATACTCCCCGGCGACAAGGTGACCGTAGAACTCTCACCCTACGACCTGAGCCGTGGCAGGATCACCTATCGCGCCAAATAGCATCTCCTGCGAGCTGGCTGGTACGATAGCCCGTCCTTTCGATGGGCTTTGTCGTATTTTGAATATCCATTTTATTTCAGTGAGGAACGAATGTACACAGTTGCAGATTTGAAAAAGGGGCTGAAGATCACTCTCGATGGTGATCCCTACCTTGTCATCGCCTTTGACTTCACGAAACCGGGTAAAGGCCAGGCCCTTTACCGCACCAAGATGCGCAACATGATCAACGGGACCATCCTCGACCGCACCTATCGTTCCGGAGAGACCTTCGAGCCCGCCAGCCTGGAAGAACGCCAAATGGAGTACCTCTACAAAGAGGGCACCCACTATACCTTCATGGATCAACAGACCTACGAACAGGTCGTCATGGAGGAGGCTGCCATGGGCGACGCCAAGAACTTCCTGCTCGAAAACTTCAAGGTGGATGTCATGCTGTTCGGCGAAAAGGCCATCGGCGTGGCGCTTCCCAACTTCGTCAACCTGCGCGTCACCCAGACGGAGCCCTGGGCCAAGGGCGATACCAGCGGCAACGATTCCAAGCCGGCCACGGTGGAGACCGGATACGTCCTTAGGGTGCCGCCCTTTATCGAAGAAGGTGAATTGATCACCATCGATACCCGTAACGGTGAGTATTACACCCGCGTGAAAGGGTAGCCGCAACGTCCGCAATCCCTTGCATCCTGAATTTCGACAAGCAACAGAAAGGCCCGCGTCAGGCGGGCTTTTCTGTGCTCTCGAACCGGCATCACCCCCTTAAAACTAAAAAAGCATGTGCCACAGAGACACTGAGATAGACATTTCATAGAGTTAGATAATATTTTGCTCTAATTTCTCTTCACCAGCCGGGGTGTGGTAGTCTGCTGTCGTGCCAGATCCCGCCGATAAAAGGATATGCCAATGTCATCATTTCGTCGGGCCAACCTCCACCTGCGCGCCCGGATCATGCGGGCCGTCAGGGAGTTTTTCGTATCCCGCGGGTTCCTGGAGGTCGAGACGCCGCACCGTATTCCGGCCAATGCCCCTGAAGAACATATCGAGCCGGGCCGGGCCGGCACCTCTTATCTCCATACCTCGCCGGAGCTCTGCATGAAACGGCTGTTGTGCCGAGGGTATGGGAAGATATTCCAGATCTGCCGTTGCTGGCGGGACAATGAGCGCGGCAGTCGGCATGTGCCGGAATTCACCATGTTGGAATGGTACCGGTCCGACAGCGATTACTCGGAGCTCATGAAGGATTGCCAGGAATTGCTGGAACAGGTGGTACGGACGGCGTGCGGGGGAATGATGCTGCCGTACCGGGGCAGGGAAATCGGCTTCGGCAACGGCATACGGCGGATAACGGTCCGCGAGGCGTTTAAGCGTTTCGGCGGGACAACCATGGAAGCGGCCCTGCGCGACGGCGCCTTTGACGAGCTCATGGTCACCGTCATAGAACCGGCCCTGCCGCAGGATATGCCGGTCATCTTGATGGATTATCCGGCTGAGCTGGCCGCGCTGGCCCGTCTCAAGCCCGGCGACCCGACGGTCGGCGAGCGGTTCGAGTTGTATGCCGGCGGCCTGGAGCTTGCCAACGGCTTCAGCGAGCTCAACGATCCCCGCGAACAACGGGCGCGCTTCCGGGAGGCCAACGCGAGGCGTGCCCGTGCCGGGCTCCCCGCCCTCCCCCTCCCGGGACCGTTTCTGGCTGATCTGGGCACCATGCCGCCTTCAGCCGGGATAGCAATGGGCATTGACCGGCTGGTCATGCTTTGCGCCGACGCGGAAAGGATCGACGATGTCATCGCCTTTACGCCGGAGGAACTGTAATCCTAAAAACGGCACTTCTGCCGCAAGACGCAGAGACACAGAGAAAATCACGGAGTTTTTTCAAATATTCTCAAATCCTTACATGGTGAAGAGAAATTAGACCAAAATATTGTCTAACTCTTTGAAATATCTATCTCAGTGTCTCTGTGGCTCTGTGGCAAATGATTTTTCTAGGGTAATATCCCGGTAGGCAACCCGCTCGCCCCGGTAGGTTGTCACAAACACCTGATCCCCGTCACGTTCGAGCGCATCAGGCAATATCGGCACCTTTCCCTTGCCTCCCGCCAGGTCGATCACGTAATGGGGAACCGCAAGGCCCGAGATATGGCCGCGCAACGCCTTGATGATCTCAAGGCCGCTGGCCAGCGGGGTGCGAAAATGGGCCGTTCCTTTGACCAGGTCCATCTGGTGAAGATAGTATGGCCGCACCCTGATACCCAGGAGTCCCGACATCAGGTCGCGCATGGTGCCGATGTCGTCGTTCACCCCCCGCAGGAGCACGGTCTGATTGCCCAGCGGTATGCCGGCATCGGCCAGCAGGCCGCAGGCTCCGGCCGAGGCGGCGGTGATCTCGGCGGGGTGGTTGAAATGCGTGTTGACGTAGAGCGGATGGAAACGTTTCAGCATGGCACAGAGTTCCGGGGTCACACGCTCCGGCAGGGTGACCGGAATGCGGGTGCCGATGCGGATCACGGCGATATGCTTGATGGTGCGCAGACCCGTGAGAATGTCATGAAGTGCAGCATCGTCGAGCATGAGCGGGTCGCCGCCGGAAAGGGTAACATCGCGAATGGCCGGGGTCGCCCCCAGGTAGGCCAGGGCTTGGTCCAGCCTCTCGCGGCCGAAAGGCTGATCCCCGCACCCCACATGGCGTTTTCTCATGCAGAAGCGGCAATACACCGGGCAGCGGTTCGACACGAGCAGCACGGCACGGTCGGGATAGCGATGAATCAATCCGGGGACCGGGCTGAGCGACAGCTCGGCAAGGGGGTCGGAAAGCTGGCCGTCATCCTCAAGTTCCCGGATATCCGGGATGCACTGTCGCCAGATTGCATCGCCCGGCGCCCGGATAAGGGCCGCATAGGCAGAGGAGACCAGAAACGGATAACGGGTCGCCACCGACCGGATGACCGGGATCAATGTTGGATTTATGTTTAATTTATCAATGGTTATGCTTGAATAGGTAATGTATTTCATGAAGTTATGCCTTCCGATTGAGGTTTTCATCATTCGCGAGGGACGGCAATCCGTCTGCATGACCGAATTCTCTTGAAAATAACCATATTATGTGAAATATACAACAGATTAAAAACCATCTGTTTTGTGCTGTGACGGCGGTATCCATGTACACCAAATATTTCGGCTTCAAGGAAAAACCGTTCACCCTGACGCCCAATCCCCGTTTCATCTTCCTCAGCAAACACCACAAGGAGGCGTTCGCCCATCTCCTGTACGGTATCAACAGCCATTATGGCTTTATTGAACTGATCGGCGAGGTGGGCACCGGCAAGACCACGGTGCTGCGCACCCTGCTGGGGCAGCTTCAGGACAAGAACTACCGCACGGCCCTGATCTTCAACCCCAGCCTGACCGGCGTGGAGCTGTTGCGCAGCATCAACGGCGAATTCGGCATCGACGCCAGCAGCCCCTATGCCAATGAACTCCTGGCGGTTCTGAACCGTTTCCTGCTGGAGGAGAATACCAACGCCAGGACCGTTGTCCTGGTTATCGACGAAGCCCAAAACCTTGATCCGGCCACCCTGGAACAGATCCGGCTCATCTCGAACCTGGAGACGGAGGATGACAAGCTGATCCAGATCATCCTTGCCGGACAACCGGAGTTGGAGCACCTGCTCTCCAAGCCGGAGTTGCGCCAGATCAATCAGAGGATCGCCGTTCGCTACCGGCTCAGCCCGATTAGCATGGAAGAGACCCGCGCCTATATCCGCCACCGCATGGAGGTGGCCGGCGAGAGTGGCGGCGTTTCGTTCAGCCGCTACGCCATTAAATACATCTACCTCTACACCCGCGGTGTCCCCCGCATGATCAACATTCTCTGCGACCGGGCCCTCCTGATCGCCTACGGGGATGAACGCCGCCACATCAGCGCAGGCATCGTCAGCCGGGCCATCAGGGAGATCCTCAATCTGCCGCGGAACCGGTTTGCGCCAAGGCATACCGTCACCACGATTGCCGCCGCCGCTATGGTGGCGCTCCTTGCGCTCGTGGCCGCACAGTGGCACCCCGGCCGCCTCAAGCAACTGATGGGCCGCTCTTCCGCCCTTCCTGCCGGTGTGACTGCGGAACAGCCGCTCGGGGAGGCCGCTGAAAATACTCCTGTCAGGCGAAATGCTTCACCTTCAACCACATCAGACGGCCGGCAACTCTCCGGCGTGGAACAGGAACTCCTTTCCTACGACCAGGCCAGCACCCACCTGCATGCCCTGAACGCCCTCATGGGCCGCTGGGGGGCTCAGCCCTACGCTACGGCCGGCGTCCGCCTGACAACCCCGGACACCTTTTCTCGCCTGGCCGCCAAGCGGGGATTACGCCTCACCCTCTTTCGAGGAACCTTCGGCGAGGCCATCCGCTTTAATCTCCCCTTCCTGGCGGTTACCAGGGTATCGGGGGACCTGGGCGCCTACTGCCTGGCCGTAACAGCGGTTCGAGGCAGCTCCGTAAACGTTTCTCCCGCCCTGTTCGGCAGGGGCGTCCTCGACAAAAAGGAGCTGGCTTCGCTGGCAAACGGCACCTACTATCTGGTTTGGAAAAACATCGGCCGCATTCCGGTCACCATCACGCCCGGAGAACGGCGGAATGAAATAGGCGCGCTGCAACGGCTTCTCAAGCAAGCAGGGCCGTATCATGGACCTCCTGACGGCATCTACGGCGTTGCGACTGCTGCGGCTGTTCGGGAGTTCCAGCGTTCCCGCGGCATTGCCGCAGATGACATGGTGGGCGAACTGACCCTGGCCGCGCTCGTGTCATACGACAGGAGTGCCGGGATCCCATCACTTAAAGAGAATATCAGATGAGTTCCATTCTCAAGGCGCTGAAGAAACTGGAAGAGGAAAAAACGGCCCGGACGCCGGACGCCCTCAGGATCGATACCGAGATCCTGCGCGGCGGAAGCCCGTCCCGTTTTCCCTATCGCAATGTCACCCTGTTGGCTGTTCTGTTTTTCGTCTGCGGCTCCGCTTTGACGTACCTGTATGTGAAGCACGGAGCCCATCCGGCCGACAACCTGCCGACCCGTGCGGTGCGGCATCCGCCGGCCGCCACGGAAGAACCTCGGAAGACCATGCCTGCGGAAGGTGGTTCCTACCCGCTTGTGCAGATCGAACCGCGGCGGCTCCAGATGAAAAACGCGCCGCATGTTAAGCCCCTCAAGCATAACCACCCCACGGCACAGGCCGTGACGGTGCCGCCGAAGCCGGTTGTTGCGGTCACGCCGGCAGCACCGGCCAAACGCATCCCCACCCTCAGAGTGGACGGCATCGCCTACCATTTCGGCAGCGCCGATAGCCTTGGCGTGGTTAACGGGACCACGGTCTATGCAGGGGCAATTGTTGAAGGGGCGAAGGTAGAAGAGATCGGGAAGGATCGGATTCGGTTCAACTTTGAGGGGGAGAGGTTCGAGGTCCCCCTGGGCAAATCCAATTGATCCTGAAAACGGCAGCAGTTCAAATGCTTTTTTTGATCGCCGTCAGCGCACGATTATCCTGAAAAACTTTACCAGATAGTCCCCTCCCGACCAGATGGTCAAGAGGGTTGCGATCCAGAGATAAAACATCCCCACATTATGCATGTTGACATGCACCAACGGATTGTCGATCCCGAACAGCCAGTTGTAATCGTAATGCAGCACCAACCCCAGAATGGCGACAATCTGGAAGATCGTCTTGAACTTGCCCAGATCGCTTGCCGGGATGACAATCCCCTCGCTCGACGCAATCCCCCGTAGTCCGGTAATAACGATCTCGCGGCCCAGGACCACCAGAACCATCCAGGCTGGAACCCTCCCAAAGGGGAGGATCATGATCAAGGCCGACATCACGATCAACTTGTCGGCGATCGGGTCGAGAAACTTGCCGAAAACCGTGACGATCCCCATGCGCCGGGCCAGGTAGCCGTCGAGCCAGTCGGTGATGGACGCCAGGGCAAACACCGCGGCAGCCTGGAAGCCAGCCTGCCGTGACGGGGACAGCAGCAGGAACGCCATGAGCGGTATGGCTGCAATGCGCAGCATGGTCAGCATATTGGGCAGATTGAGTATGGGATGGGAATTGCGGGTCGTCATGGATTCAGTCGGCCTGGTAGGATTGCATGTAGGACAGCACCCGGTTGACATAGGTGCGGGTCTCGGCGTACGGAGGAATGCCTCCGAATTTGGCTACCTTGCTGAGCCCGGCATTGTAAGCCGCCACGGCCAGGGAAACATCGCCGCGGAACGTATCCAACAGGAAACGAAGGTATTTCACCCCCCCCTCAACATTGTCCCTTGGATTGAAACTGTCATTGACCTTGAGTGATCTGGCTGTGTCCGGCATGAGTTGCATCAGTCCGCTGGCCCCCTTCGGGGAAACGGCATTGGGATTGTACCCGGACTCGGCGTGGATGACCGCCTTGATCAAAGACTGGCTGACCCCGTATTTGTCCGCATAGGTCTTGATGATATGGTCGAATTCGGCCGGGTTGACCGAGGCGGCGAATTTCAGTCTCGTGCGCAGTTGCCGGTCTTTTTGGAGATCGCGCATGAAGATCTTGAAACGCTTGTCCGTCGGGGCATCGGTAAAGTGGACGATCCCTTCCTCATCCTCATAGCGGTAGATATCGGCATGGGCTGACATGGCTGCGGACCAGGCGATCAAAAGCCCCGCCACTGCGGAGAGGGCTACATATCCCAGGAAAAACGCCACTCCCAGTTTCCGAGCGCCGTACCGGGAAGATTCATGCGGGCTGCGCCGGGCAGGCCGAGAATATCCTGGAACGGTATGACGACCGTGGCGGCCACGGACATCAGGGCTGTCCGGATGATGGCTTCGACAATATCGCGCCCGTTCGAACCGACGTAGTTCCGCACCAGGCTGCGTAGGTGCTCGTCCTGGCTGGAATACCATCCCAGGGTGGTGTCGTTGTCATGCGTGCCGGTGTAGACCACACAGTTTTTGACATGATTGTGGGGTAGGTAAGGGTTGGCCGGCCCGGAATCAAAGGCGAACTGCAGGATCTTCATGCCGGGAAAACCGAAACGGTCGCGCAAGGCCTCGACCTCGGGGGTGATGACGCCCAGGTCTTCGGCAATGATGGGCAATGCACCGAGCGAAGAACGGACGGCTTCGAACACGCGTCCCCCCGGCGCAGCCTTCCACTCGCCCCGCTCCGCCGTCCGCTCTTTGGCCGGCACCTGCCAGGCCGCCTCGAAACCGCGGAAATGATCGATGCGTACACAGTCGAACAACGTAAATGCGTGGCGGAAGCGTTCGATCCACCAGCCAAACCCCTGACCTTCCAGCGTGTCCCAGTTATAGAGCGGGTTGCCCCACAACTGGCCGGTCTTGCTGAAGTAGTCGGGCGGTACGCCGGCCACGGCGGTCGGCCGGCCCTGGTCGTCCAGCAGAAAGATATCCCGGTTGCGCCAGACATCGGCCGAATCATAGGCCACAAAGATCGGGATATCGCCTATGAACGACACACCCCGGCCGGCTGCATATGCCCGCAAAGATAGCCACTGACGGGAAAACTGCCACTGCAGGTATTTCTGGACCCCGATTTCGTGCCCCAGTTCACGCGAAGCCTTCTCGTAGGCATCCGCCGTGAGCAGCGCCGCTTCCTTGGGCCATTTTTGCCAGCTCTTTCCCTTGTAATGCTGTTTGAGGGCCATGAAGAGCGCAAAATCGTGCAGCCAGGGCGTTGTGTCGCAGAAATGCCAGAACTCCTTGGTCCGGAAGCTCTTTTCGGCAGCAAGGAACGTCGCGGCAGCCTGGTGGAGCAGGCCGAGCTTCACATCGGAAACGCCGTCAAACTCAACCCGCTCTTCGGGAAAACGGCCGTCGCCGCTATACACCTCAAGCGGCAGGTCTCCATCCGTGGCAAGCTGATGGAGGTCTATCAGGAGCGGATTGCCGGCAAAGGCCGACAAGGAGGAATAGGGGGAATTGCCGCAGGCAGGCGGGGTCAGGGGGAGCAGTTGCCAGAAGCTCATCCCCATGGCCGACAAGAGATCCACGAACCTGCGCGCATTTTCTCCGAGCGTGCCGATGCCGCCGTGTCCCGGAAGAGACGTCGGATGAAGCAGGACTCCGCAACTCCGTGCCTTCAGCATGATTGCCTCCTGAAGCGTGTTGATGCAATTATGCATATACAACCTGACTTTGCAAATAAAATCAGTATATTGACATTTATTACAAATATAATTCAAATATCGATCTCTTTCGGGTATAGTCTCTAAATTCTGAACATTTCCTGAATCCGTGACACCTTCACGGCTCCTCTCGCTTAGCATGCCTCAGTCCCGGCATTGCCGGCCGTGTCTCCTCCGTGAGCTGTGGACGCACGGCAAAGACGGCATGATGCCGCATGGGCGGCGTTGGACTCCGGCATGTCGCTCGCTCCGCCGTTCAGGCGTCACGGATTCAGGCATTAAAACTCTATTTTTCTCTACGGCCCCATGAACAAGCAACCCACTGACATGCCGACCGGCGCTATCGACACCAGGCTTCTGGGTTCCCTGATCATCGAACTCAATATATCGCGCCGCTATTCCAAGTCCTATCCCGCCGGACATCCCGTCATCGATGCCTCCCTGAACAAGGTTGTCTCCCTTTATGCAAGACTCATGGAGGCGCATGACGAAATCGTCATCGCCGCCGCAAAAAACGCCCTACTGGTGGAAAACGCCACCCTCGACAAATCGAATCTTGTCTTTCGCGACTTTGCCGGCGTGCTTTTCGAGCACGGCATCGGCGCCCTGGTATTGCGGCAAGGACTGACCGTTGAAGAGCTCGGGAGCTTCAACCAGATCCTGGGGCTAAAGCGCGAGGAGGTCAGCGACCAGGGCGGGATCGAAAGGATATGGGAGCAGTCGCACATCCGTGCCCTTGGCCTCCGCGCCATCCGTTATGATCTCTTCAACGCCACCGAGGATGACGTGCCAGACGGTTCCCCAAAGATGGAGCAATCCGGCGAAGGGCTCTGGGAGCGTTTTGCCCGGGGACTGATGGGAGGCTCACTGGGGGGCTGGGCGGATGATGCTGCCGGTATTGATCCCAAACAGCTTGCCCTGGCCTTCAACCGCCGTTACCGCGAATCGGGCGCCGGTGATGAGGACGAGCATATCGACGCCTTTGCCGATCTGATCGGGCAGGATGAGAGCGGCCTGCAGGACGGCAGCAGCAGGCGGATTTCCGGCAGCCGGATTGCTGCTTTCATAGAGAACCTTGACCCCGAACTCCGCCGCAGGTTTTTATCCAGGACCTTCGATACCGCTGAACCGGGCACAAGCCCGGCGCTCGAAGAGGTCCTCGGCCACTTGCCCGATCACGTGATCGCAGGGATCCTGGAGGATATCGACAGCAACAGGGTCCATGTCTCGCCTGCCATCATGAGGCTCTTGCAGCGTTTGTCCATTCAGTCGGCCAGTGGAACGCACGATTCGATCCCCTTTGACCAACTGGCCAAGGAAGGTTCCCAGGAAAAGCTGCGCATGATCTTCAGCGAACATGCCGTTGAGGAACAGGGCGCCGAAGATGGGCGGCCACCGGCACAACCGCGCCCCCCATCCGGCGGGGAACTCCCGTCGCCCCGGCAGGAGTTCGATCTCTTGCGGGAAACCATGCAGCCCGGCTGGCTGGAAAGCCGCGTCGGCGAAATAATCCTTTGTCTTGCGACAGCAGGGGGCGACCCGGCGGAAGCGGAAAACCTGGCCCAGAACTTGGGGGATATGTGCGGTTACCTGCTCCAGACCGGCGATTATCACCAACTGCTCGGGATAATTGTGCAATCTTCCTCTCTCTCACTATCCGCCATCTTCAGGGATCTCCTCAGGGAGCGATTCAGCAGCCGAGACTTCATGGAGGAGATTCTGAACGGCCTCAGCACCTGGGGCAAGAGCCGCTTCGACGACATCCGGCTGCTGATCGAAACCATTGGCCCCCCCTTCATCGAGCCGCTCCTGGACATGCTTGCCGCGGAAGACAACATGTCGTTGCGCCGGTTTATGATGGACCGTCTCATGGAATTCGGCCCTGCCGCCAAAGAACCGGTCCTGGCGCGCATTGAGGGCCAGCCCTGGTATTATCTGCGCAACCTTCTCATCATACTGAGTTCGCTGGAAGATCCCGAGATCATCCCCCACATCCGGCCCTTGGTCATGAACAAGAATGCCAAGGTTCGTCAGGATGCCTTGCGCATCCTGCTCTCCTACAATGATCCGATTGCCGAACGCCAGATTCTGCGGGACCTGGAAAGCAGCGACAAAGAAACCAAGCTGGCAGCCATCACTATGGCCGAGAAGGGCCATTCCCACGATATCCTCAAGAAGCTTGTGGCGATTATCGCCAAAAGCGGTCTTTCACCGTTTGATCTCGAACTGAAATGCGCTGCCGTCCAATCCCTGAAAGAGATCGGGCATGAGGATGCGCTTCCCGAATTGCTCAAGGTGCTGGGTTCCGGAAACCTGATCCGTGCCAAGGCGCTTAACCGGCTCAAATTTGAAATCGTCCGTTCCCTTGAAGGTTACCCCTCAAAAAGCGCCCTGCCGATCCTGGAAAAGATCGCCTGGGGCAACGATGAGTTGGCGCGGCAGGCCGAAATATGCCTGCGGGTAGTCAGGATGAAGTCCAATGGACAGTGAAAGCCTCATAGTACAGGAATCCATCCGCTCGTTGCTCTCGGCAACGGCCAATGCCGCACTCTATTCCATGGGGCACCCCCAGGTGGCGCGCCTGGCCGAGTCGGCCTATAAAGGCATCAGCGCAGCCCTTGGTGTCTCCCGGCAGATATCATTGACGGTTATCGAAGATGAGTTGATCATCAACGGTGCCACTCCCTCATCCTTCAGTCTCTTTCTGAACCGTTTTGCCGAGGTGCTCAAATCCAGAGGCATCGGCCACTTGAAGTTTATCGAGGGGCTGAGCCGCGAGGAGATCATCGCGCTCATCGCCGGCCTGGCCGGCCAGGAGGGCGGAAAAGCGACCTTGTGCCCCAGCGAGCACATCCGCTTCGGTCACGTGGAACTCCGGGAGGGAGGCGGCGGCGAATACACCGACGCCTCCGACGGCTTCGGCGGGGATGGCGGGGATGGCGTCCGGCGCCAGATCCCCTTACGGGAAATGCCGGCTGAAGAGCTGGCCCGCTTTACGGAGATCTACGAGGCGCTGATAACAAGGCGGAAGATGAAGGTTGCCGGTATCGTCGATATCGTTTCCGGCTTTATCGCCGCCTTCCACAGGGAGGGCGAATCCCGGCTTGTTACGATAACCATGGGCAGCGACGAGGAGTATACCTTCACCCATTCCGCCAATGTCTGCATCCTCAACCTTGCCCAGGCCATGTCGCTGGGCATTGAGGGGCAGATGCTGCGTGACATAGGCATTGCCGCCATGTTGCACGATATCGGCAAACTCCTCATTCCCGAGGAGATCCTCATCAAAAAGGACAGGCTGACATCCCAGGAGTTCGAGGTAATGAAAGAACACGCGGTGCGGGGCGCCCGGCACCTCCTGGAGGTTCCCGGCGTTCCCCGGCTGGCGGTGGTAACCGCCTTTGAACACCACATGAGGTATGATCTGTCCGGCTATCCCGAAGTGCCCGAGGGGTGGCGCCTCAACCTGTGCAGCCAGATCACCATGATCTCGGATTTCTTCGATGCAATGCGGACCCAGCGCCCCTATCGCAACCCAATGGACCTGCGGACCATCGTCAGCCTGATGCTGGACATGTCCGGGAGCAATTTCCATCCCCTGCTTACCCGGAATTTTATGAACATACTCAAACGCATGGTCGATGCCCGCCGTTCCTGATACCCCCCTCTCCTTTAGGCCTTTAGGCCTTTAGGCCCTTCTTCTTGACATTCCCCGTTCCCATGCTTACCTAAACATGAGGAGAGCTGCAAAATTCCATTTCATACCAAGGAAAAATCATGGACTTCAACCGTCTGACGCAAAAATCACAGGAAGCCTTTGCAGAAGCCCAGAACAAGGCCGTTACCAAAGGCCATGTGGAGGTGGATTGCGAACATCTGCTCTGGGCGCTCTTGGATCAACCGGACGGCCTGGTGCCGCGCCTACTGACCCGGATGGACGTCCGGCCCGAAATGATCAAAAATGCGGTCGAAGCGGAACTGGACCGGCGTCCCCATGTCTCGGGCCCCGGAGCCGAGCCGGGCAAGATCAACGTCTCCCAACGGCTGTCGCGTATTCTGGTGGCCGGCGAGAACGAGGCCAAGCGGCTGAAGGACGAGTATGTCTCGGTGGAACACCTCTTCATGGCGCTTCTGGCTGAAGGGGACAAGTTTCCTTCCGGCCGGATACTCAAGCAGGCCGGCATTGACCGGGAGAAATTCCTCAAAACACTGACCGACGTGCGCGGCAACCAGCGGGTGACCTCCGCCAACCCGGAGGCCAGTTACGAGGCACTGGAAAAGTACGGCCGCGATCTGGTCAAGATGGCCAGGACCGACAAGCTCGATCCGGTTATCGGCCGCGACGAGGACATTCGCCGCGTGATCCGCATCCTGTCGCGCAAGACCAAGAACAACCCGGTGCTGATCGGCGAGCCGGGGGTCGGCAAGACCGCCATCGTGGAGGGCCTGGCCCAGCGGATCGTGAGGGGCGATGTGCCCGAAGGCCTGAAGGACAAGACGGTCTTTGCTCTGGATATGGGTTCGCTGGTGGCCGGGGCCAAATACCGCGGCGAATTCGAGGAACGTCTCAAAGCGGTCCTGAACGAGGTCAAGGAGGCCGAGGGGCGCATCATCCTCTTTATCG
Source organism: Oryzomonas sp. (assembly GCA_050013355.1). Taxonomy (GTDB): domain Bacteria; phylum Desulfobacterota; class Desulfuromonadia; order Geobacterales; family Pseudopelobacteraceae; genus Oryzomonas. The sequence goes on along the minus strand of JBEKFJ010000126.1, from coordinate 260 downwards.
ACGAACTGCACACCATCGTGGGGGCCGGCAAGGCGGAGGGCGCCATGGATGCCGGCAACATGCTGAAGCCGATGCTGGCCAGGGGCGAGCTGCATTGCATCGGCGCCACGACGCTCGACGAATACCGTCAGCATATCGAGAAGGATGCGGCCCTGGAGCGCCGCTTCCAGCCGGTCCTGGTGGAGCAGCCCTCGGTGGAGGACACGGTCTCCATCCTGCGCGGGCTCAGGGAGCGGTTCGAGGTGCACCACGGCGTCAAA
>JBEKFJ010000125.1:0-8663 GCA_050013355.1 Oryzomonas sp. | reverse complement strand
GGCGGCACTGGTTTCATCCACCGAGGCCATCACCCCCTCGGCAGCCGAGGCGATGGCGGCCGTACCGCCGGCAACCGACTCGACGCTTTCCTTGAGATCCCTGATGTTGTTGAAATGCTGCCCTCGGCTGCTCAGCAGGAAGGCGAACGAGTTTTCCATCTCCGTCGTCAGGGTGTTGATGGAGGTCATCAGGTTGATAGTGGTGATGGCCGACGCGACCTGATCGGCAAAGAGCATGATCGTATCGACGTCGGAATCGTTCAGGGGGCGGCGGCTGGATTTGTTGTCGATGCCAAAGACGCCTACGGCTTCGCCCTTGACCACGATGGGACAGAGGATGAAGCTCCTGGAGCGAAGGGGCTTCAGGCTGTTGTAGGGCGGTTGCAGGTGATACTCATCGGGATAGTTGGAGATATCGTCAATCAGGAACACCTTTTTCTCGGCAAGACACTTGTGGATCACGCCGATCCTCCCGTCGAGGGGCATCGTCACGCCGGCAACGTCATAATTATCCGTGCCGGCTGTCGTGACGAAACGAAGCTGGGTGCTGTTGCGGACCATGAGGATATTGACCCGCTCATAACCCAGCACCTCGTGAAGCCCCGCTGCGCACAGCCGCAGGATTTCGTCCAGGTCGAGGGACATCTGCATCTTGCTGGTGATCTGATGGAAGTTTTTGATATTGTTGTCCAACACCTTGTAGCGGTTTTCAAATATCTCTTTTTGGGAGGCAACCTCCTTATGGAGGGTATCGAGTTCAGCGGCCCGTTCGTGCAGTTCATCATCGTTCCGGCCGATCAGATATCCCAGGCCGGCCAGGACGATGGCGGTCCCGAAGCCCATGTAATTGTACAGGACAAGATGTTCTGGCGAGGCGAGGATATCATTGAGTATCTGATCCAACACCGATTTGCCGCTATCGTAAAACAAGAGCGTGCGAATGATGATCCAACCGACGGGGGCACAGAAGCCGAGCAGGAAACCGGCAAGCCCTAATGACGTGGAGCGCTTTCTCGCGTTAAGTTGTTTTCGCACGATGTGTCTCTCACTTTTCGGTAAACTTTTCGTCGATGGAATGGTAAATCTCTTTCATTACCTTCTCGGCATCATCGCTGTTATAGGCAATGATATTCTTAAGGTGGGTATAGGAATCCAGGTCTATCTTTTCGAAGGAGAACGCAATGCCGTTCCCGGCCTCCCGGCTCACCTTGCCGGTGAAACCGACAAACAGTTCGGGGGATGTCCCGCTCAGGACGATGGTGATCTCCACCGGCTCCCCTTCCGGCAGGCGTTCCTCGGTGATCAGAAACATTCCGCTCATGCTGAGGTTCTCGACATTGCCGTAAAACTGGCGGTCTGCCGTCTTGACGGTTGCATTCACCCGAAAAGGGACACGGGAAAACCTTCTCATACTCGTCATGGGGAGTATCTCCTGAATTCGTGCATGCTTGGCAGTCGTTCCTTCAGGTTGTTCAAAAATAGTCAGATCGTCGCACCCGCAGAAGGCCCTACGGAGGCGTAGCAGGCCTACTCCGCCGAAGCAGATTTGGCTGCGAAGGCCGGGCGCTACGCCGCACAAAAGGGCTTTCGAGGACGGCGGCGAGATGGCTGTTTTTCAACAACCTCTTAGTCCTCGAAGTTACCTTCCGGGCCCTTGTCCCCGGCAATGGATTTGGCCCGTTCCACAATCTGTTCCCTGGTCCAATGGGCCGGGTCTTCGATCTGGGCCCCTTTGGGACCGACGTCGTACGAACCGGCCTTGAGGATCGCCTCAACGGCCAGTGGCGCCGTGTCCCGGCTGTTGAAGATCTCGGTCATCATCTTGTAGACGAACGCCTCGACCCGTTTGGCCATCCGCTCCCTGACCGCCTTCGGCTGTGCCAGGAGCTTGTTCTCGAAGGGAAGGTTAAGGTTCTTGTAGTCACCCTTCTTCCACCCTTTGGAGTCGGCATATGCGACCACCTCGGCCCACAACTCCTCGGTCATCCCTTCGCCCAGCACCTTGATGAAATTGCCGTTCTCATCCAGTTGGGCGTTGCCGTAGTCGTTCACCTCAAGCCCCCAGGAGATCATCTGCAGGGCGGTGGCCACATTGGCCTTGGTGGTGGCGGTCTTCTGGGTTATCTCCCGCAGACGGTCGGAACTGTTGCCGGAGGTGCCGTGCTGGGCGCCGCTCAACTTGTAGGGGACCAGGGCATGGTGGATGTCGGCGGTCAGAGCGACCTGGATGCCGGTGTCGCTCGCCTCGATGCCGTGGGTGGTCCCGTTGTTGAGGGCGATCCAGTCGGGGAAGATCTCGTGGGCGTTCAAGCCCTGGATCAGGAACTTGGCCTCGGGAACCGTGGAAAGCCCCTCCTTCCCCTTGATCTCGCCCACCTCGGTCTCAAGCCCGGCCCACTTTGGGATGAAGGGGCTGATCTCCAGGTTGGCCAGCAGGTTCTGATCGTCGGGGAGATGGGAGGCATCGATGGCAATGGACGTGATCCCTGCCTCGAACATGGTCGGCACCTCCACCTTGGCGGCTGCCAGATCCTTGTCGTTCTTGATCCCGTAGTGGTCGGCATGGATGGCGACCGGCACGGTGATCCCCATCTCGTTGCAGAGGGCGTCAACGATGCGGGCCATGTTCCAATAGTTGACCGCACAGTATGCCTTTTGCCCCCCTTCAGACTTGGCGATTTCGATGATAAGCGGGGCATTGGCGCGCTGGGCGGCGGCGAGCGCGCCGCGGACGACGAAATAGTTGCGGCCGTTGGCGGCCAACGCCACCGCCTTGCCCTTGGCGAGCATGGCCCTGTCGATGACCTTGCCGCTGACGATCAGCGCCTTGGAGTTGGGAAAGAGTCCACAAATAGTGGGGGGGCGCCCCACCTGAAGTGCTTTTTCAAAATCCGCCGTGTAAGCCATATCACCCTCCCGTGATTTTTATTTATCGTACATTGTCATAGAAAAATATCAGTCGGATTTTTGTACCATTTTACCTGGTTGGATTCAAGGAGGAAAAAAGGTTCACGGGACTTCCCTGTTGCCAGCGGAGGGGGAGTCGCCTATACTATTTTCCGGAGAATCTTCATGCCGGATAAGATTTCATTCACCCCATCGCTGCTGGACACGCACTGCCTCATCGACGTCCGCACACCGCTGGAATTCGCCGAGGATCATCTGCCCGGCGCCGTCAATGTACCCATCCTGACCAATGAGGAGCGTGTCGAGATCGGCACGCTCTACAAACAGGAAGGTCCTCAAAAGGCTCGCATGCGCGGCCTGGAGCTGACCTGCGGCCGCTTTGCCGCCATGGTGCATGACGTCATTGCCCATGCGGCCGGCAGGCCGGTGCTGGTCTACTGCTGGCGCGGCGGCCTTCGCAGTCTTTCCATGGCCATATTGCTGGAGATGAGCGGCTACCCGGCAGTGCAGCTCAGGGGAGGCTACCGGGCCTTCCGCAACCAGGTCTGCGCCTGCTTCGAAGCGTTCACACCCCCGGCGCCCCTGATTGTCATCCACGGCATGACCGGCACCGGCAAGACCACCTTCATCAACGGCCTCGACCGGGAACGGTGGACCGTGATCGACCTGGAAGGGTTGGCCTGCCATCGCGGCTCGGCCTTCGGCGAGGTCGGGCTCGTTCAGCACATCAGCCAGAAGCGCTTCGACACCCTGCTCTGGGACGCCTTCCGCAAAGCCCCCGGCGACCGCCCGATCATCGTGGAGGGCGAAAGCCAGCGCATCGGGAAGATATCGCTCCCCGGAACGGTCTATGAAACCATGGCCGACGCCTGCAAGGTCTGGTGCCATGCATCGCTGGAGACACGGGTGCGCCGGTTGGCCGGTGAATATGCGTGCGTGGAATACCGCGAGGCCATGGCCATGGCCCTGGAACGGATCAAAAAGAAACTGGGCGGCGTGCGCTACGCCGAGCTCAAGACGCTGCTGGAGTGCTGGGATGTGGAAGGGATCGCCCGTGGGTTGGTTGAGCACTACTACGACCGGCTGTACTATAAAAACCGCCCTTGGACGCCGGACGTGGAGATCGATCTGGAGGATTTCGGCAGGGCCGGGCAGCGCCTGGCCGAGTTCTGGAGCGAGCGGCAACGCCGCCCGTAGCAGGTTGTTGAAAAACAGCCATCAGGCCTTCGTCCTCGAAAGCCGCCTTGTGCGGCGTAGCGCCCGGCCTTCGCAGCCAAATCTGCTTCGGCGGAGTAGGCCTGCTACGCCTCCGCGGGGCTTCCTGCGGGTGCGACGATCTGACTATTTTTGAACAGCCTGAGTTTTTCAATAACCTCCTCGTCTTCAAAAGCTTTTTCCGGGTTCAACTTCACGGTGAAATAACCAGTTCCCCTCCAACTGCCGGCAAGCGGGCAACATCGAAACAACCGGCTCCCCAACGGAGAATCTCGTCGCATGGCGCACCGGCCATCCCGTGCGGCGGGTTCTGCCCCAGAAAGCGCAGCACACCCAGCAGAAGGGCGCCCTCTTTCCCTTGCCAACTCCCAAGATGGTGAGAAACCAGGTTATCCCGTTTGCTGAGCTTTGCCCCGCACGGACCGGCCACCAGGGGGATATGGCAATAGGCGGGCCGCGCAAGTCCGAGCACCCCCTGGATGTAGACCTGCCGTGGCGTCGAAGGGAGCAGGTCCTCGCCCCGCACCACCTGGGTCACCCCCGTAAGATGATCATCCACCACCACCGCCAGTTGATAGGCTATCTCCCCATCCCCGCGCCGCACGGCAAAATCCCCGCATCGTTCGCCCAGACGCTGGCAAACCGTCCCGTAGTGCAGATCTTCAAAACAAACCTGCTCGTCCGGCACACGCAGGCGCCAGGAACGGACCGTCACCCCCTCCCGCATCCCGCCGCGGCAGGTGCCGGGGTAGGGAAGGCAGTCGTCATCCGGATGGGGCGCCGACGCGGCCAGGGCGATCTCCCGGCGCGAACAGCCGCAGGGATAGACCAGACCGGTTGTGAACAACTCGCTGAAATAGTGCCGGTATGCCTCGCGGTTGTCGCTTTGCCGGGAGACCTCGCCATCCCAGCACAGGCCGAAAAGTTCCAGGGTCCGCATGATATCGTCGGCCATGCCCGGCATCTGGCGCGGCGTATCCAGATCGTCGATGCGCAACAGCCAGCGCCCTCCCGCGCTCCTGGCCATCAGCCAACTCGCCACGGCCGTCGTCAGCGACCCGGTATGCAAGGCGCCGGTGGGAGACGGGGCAAAGCGGCCGACGGGGGACACTAGGGCAGGAACGAACAGCAATAATCCACCACTGTTTCCGTCCTCATCAGGAACGTGGAGTGGGCAGGCACGTTGAATGCTTCGCCGGCCACAACCACTTTCCATTCCTTTTCACCCTTCACCTGCCATTCCAGTTCACCGGCCAGGATCTCCATTTCTTCGGCAGCTCCGGTGGAAAACTCATATTCCCCCGGCTGCATGACGCCCAAGGTCTTCTTGCTGCCGTCGGGGAACAGCACCGTTCTGCTGACCACCTTGCCGTCGAAATAGACATTGGCTTTTTTAACCACCGTGACGTTCGTGAATTGTGACATGACACATCCTTTCCGGATCGTAAACTGCTAGTTTCTCATCCGGAGTTTCCGGATGGAAGCTATTTACTCACAACCGGCCAGGGGACGCAAAGAAAAAAAACGCCCGCGGCAATTTCGCATCGGGCGTCGGTTTCCGGCTGATCTGGAGCGCATGGAGGGGCTATTACCAGAATGTCCCCCGCAACAACTCGGCTCGCCAGGTGATATTTGTCTGGCGCGTGGCCGGAGAATCGCTGAAATCGGGGAGGACGGTCGGCAGGGCAAACCTGACGATGCCGTTATCCATCTGCGCCAGGGAGTTGGCCGATTTGACCAGGCCAAAGGCGGAACCGACCAGAACGCCGGAAGCGGCCCCATAGCCCATGTAATCCAGGTGATTGGCCGGTTTCCTGGTAAATGCCAACAGAGCGGCGCCCACCAAGACCCCCGCTGCACCGCCGTAAAAGGCGTCCTCGAATACATCGCGGAAGACGTTGTCGCTGGCAAGGGCCGGTACCGTCGAAGCCAGTATGGCACAGCAGGTGATCAGAGAGATGAGACGTGCCGTTGATTTCATGATCTACCCTCGCTGAACTGAATTTGTCGCTGTAACGAAATGCAAGGATGGCGCCAAAAACGGCGAGATGCCGGCAACACCCCGCTATAAATAAGATTTACGCAAGTTTAGCGTTGTGGCCGCGGTATGTCAAAAGAAAAAACCGTGACAAATATGCGTAGCGCCGGCAGGTCAGTGACGCATTTTTGCAACACCAACTCCGCCATCTGACGTAATAAGCCGCAGTGCCAAGGCACGCTCCTGCTCGTCGTTAACTACCTCGCCATCGAGGCGCGCCACCAGCAACCGATCCAGGATCTTGCGAAATCGCGGACCTGGCGACAACCCCAGCGCAGCCAGTCCGTCCCCGTCAAGAGAGCAGTGGATCCCGCGCAGGTGGGAGACGTAATGGGAAACAAAGCGCCTGACCTCCTCGCGGCTGGTGCGCGCTGCCAGATAGAGCAGCATTTCCAGCGGTAGCCCGTGAAACCAGGCGTAAATATCGCTGTTGCGGACATCGGAGTTGCGCTTCAACCTGCGTTGGATGGTGTCCAGGGTCCCCAACGCCTTCCGGCGGTGGCCGAAGACCCTGGTAAGGACCCGCCCCGGCACCGCCAGCCGACGGCAGGCTTCATGAAACTCGTCGTGGGTGAGCCTGTCGCCCAGAGCCAGGAAGTAGACCTGCCACTGTTCGCAGGCATCCGGCAGATACAGCAGACGGAACCAGGCAAGGACCCGCCCGGCCTCATCCACGACCCGTCGTGTCTCAGGGGCCAGCCTGAGGGCCGGATGGATGAACGGCAGCAGGCCGAAACCGGCCATGCGCGCAATGGCGCCGGCCGGCTCCTTTTCCCGCAGGATCTGGATCAACTCGTTCAAGAGTCGCAGACCGCCGACCTTGTCGAGGACATTCATCCGCACCGCGCTGCGGATCAGGTTCTCAGTGTGGGGCGCGATATGGAAACCGAGACGCTGCTCGAAACGGATCGCGCGGAAGACCCGGGTGGGGTCCTCCACGAAGGAGAGGTTGTGCAGAACCCTGACCAGACGCTCCTGAAGGTCCTGCTGCCCGCCGAAGTAATCGGTCAGACGCCCGAACGACGCGCCGTTGAGGCGAAGCGCCAGGGTATTGATGGTGAAGTCCCGCCGGTACAGGTCGTGACGCAGCGAGGAGCGCTCCACGGTCGGAAGCACGCCGGGGGACTCGTAGTATTCCAGGCGGGTGCTGGCCACGTCGATCTTGGCATTGTCCGGGAAGATCACCACCGCCGTGTTGAAGGTCCGGTGGCTGCGCACCCGGCACCCGTGGCGGGCCGCGAACTGTTCGGCAAAGAAGATGCCGTCCCCTTCCACCGTTACGTCGATGTCCAGGTTTGCCACCCCCAACAGCAGGTCGCGCACGAATCCGCCGATGGCGTACACCGCCAGCCCCAGTTCATCGCCGGTTTCCCCCAGGTCGCGCAGGAGCCTGGCGGCGGCAGAGGGGAGCCGCCTGTTGACCAGTCCGGCAATGGAGCGGTTTTTGGGGGAGAAGCTCAGGGCATCCACATCGTACAGCGCCCCCGGCTCACCCCGGCGGCCGCCGTACATGTGACGCAGCAGGTCGGTGCGCGTCACCGCGCCCGAAAGCTCCTCCGCTTTGAACACCGGTACGAAACGGCGGTTCCCCTCCACCATGTACTCCTGGATGTCGGCGATGGGCGTGGTTGGAACGGCCCGCATGAATTCGGTGTGCATGAAGTCGATGGCCGGGGCGTCCCCCAGATCGTGATAGAGCGCCTTTTCCACGATCTTGCGGGAGATGATCCCGATCATCCGGCCGGCGGACATGACCGGCATGGCGTTGCAGTTGTAACGGGTCAAGAGGTCCCTTGCAGCGGCAATGGTGACGTCGTCAGGCATGGTCTTGACCGGGGCGGACATGATGTCCCCGGCACAGACCCGCGGGCTGACCTCGACCCGCAGATGTTCCTCCAAGTGCTGCAGCACCTGGGGCAACGACTGGTCGCGCACCACGGCCGACGCGGCGGTGGCATGGCCGCCCCCGTGGAAGCGCCGCAGGATGTCCCCCACGTTCACCTCCAGGATACGGCTGCGCGCCACCAGGTAGACGCGATTCTCCATCTCAACCACCACGAAGAGGGTATCGAGGTTTTCCATGTCCCGCATCAGGTGGGCCAGGGCGGCGATGTCGCCGACGTACCGATCGCTCACGGCGTGGGCGATGGAGATGTTGACGCCGTTGACGGTCGTGGTCTTGAGCGTGGCAAGCAAGAGCTTCAGAAGCCCCATCTGCTGGCTGCTCAACTCCTGGGAAAGGGCCTCGGCCACGACGTTCACCCGCGCACCCCACTCCATGAGCCAGGCCGCCACGCGATAGTCGTCCCGCGTGGTCGAAGCGAACAACAGCCGGCCGGTATCCTCGTGGATGCCGAGCATGATCACGGTGGCCTCTTCCGGCGTGAGTTCCGCTGCCTGTTCCATCAGGAGCCCGGCCAGGATGGTCGATGAAGACCCGCGGGGACAGATCAGGCCGCCGGTCGGCCTGATGCTCTGTTCCGTGATCGGGTGATGGTCGTAG
>JBEKFJ010000124.1:0-8723 GCA_050013355.1 Oryzomonas sp. | reverse complement strand
AGGATTTCAAACGGAGCGACGAGATCCGCGACATGCTGCTGGAGAAGGGCATACAATTACTGGATTCACCCCAGGGCACCACATGGAACATACGGTAGAGATTTGTCCGCCATAACTTGAAGACAGCTCACCCCCTGGTATACTTGGAAATTGACCGCACATAAGTCCTTAATTGCCTTTTATCTTGAACGTCGTTGGTATGAACGAGGGGTCACGTGGATTGGGAGTGCTGCTGGGACAAAGATGCCATTACATCGGGTGATTGCCCGAACATCCGCGAGGGGGATGAGGACCTGCTGGAATCCCCGCGAAGGCGTATCCTTGAAAAATGCTGCGACTGCCCCAGCTTCAAGCGTGATCTGGAGCGCTTTCAGACCAGCGGCCACCCCCTGGGCCCGGTCTTTTCCCTGATTCATGACGAATACCGTCGCCAAAAGATTCACATCCAGTCCCTGATAAGTTTCCTGGACAGCAAAAGCCTCGAGATCCGCTTCTTTCACGAACTGGGTTCCGTCCTGCAAAGCTCCGTAGATCTGGAGGAGGTACTGTCGGTGGCCCTGACAGCCATCACCGCCGGACGGGGTTTCGGCATGAACCGGGCCTTTCTCCTGATGACCGATCACAAGCGCGACCGCTTGCAGGGATTCCTGGCCATTGGACCGCGCAACTATGATGAGGCCCATCAGGTCTGGGACGAGATCGCCCACAACGACATGGACCTTCAGACCCTGGCCCAGAGTTTTCGCGAAAACAAGCTCACCGCCGAACGGGTCAAATTTCACGACATCCTGGAACAGATCTCGGTTCCGCTTTCCAACACCACTCATATACTCGTCAAGGCCCTGGACGGGAAGCAGCCGCTTTTGATCGAGGACGCCTTCCATCACCCGGACGTGGATCCAGAGTTTGCCCGCCTGCTGGGTGTCGATACCTTCCTGCTGATGCCGCTCGTCTCCCGCAACCGCCGGGTGGGCATGATCATCGCCGACAACTGCATCACCCGTCGCCCCATCACTGCGGAAGACATGCATTCCCTGGAAACCTTCACCTTTCCCGTGGCCTTTGCCATAGAGCGGGCATCCCTCTACGAACGGCTTCAGGAAGAACTCAACCGGGTCACGGAGGCCCATACCAAACTGAAGGAGCAGCAGGAATTGATCGTCAGGATGGAAAAAATGGCTCTTGTCGGCAGGATTACTTCCAGCATAGCCCACTCCATCCGCAACCCGCTGATGATTATCGGCGGCTTTGCCCGCTCGATGCTGAAAAACACCCCGGCCGGCGATCCCAAACGCAACTTCATCGAATCCATCGTCGGCGAGGCCCGTCAACTGGAGGGGGTTTTGGATGAAATCCTCAATTACTCCGACTCGCTCTACCCAACAAAGGATTTCTGGGATGTAAACCAACTTGTGGAGACCGCACTCCGCGATTCAACTGATTCGTTGCGCACAAGAGGGTACGAGAGCACATTCTCGGCAGGCAGCGAGCTGCCTCCGGCATATATCGATTTCAAGCAGGTTTCCTACTGTCTGCGCACCATTCTCCAATGCGACCTGAACGGCACCGGGCGTGATCGGATCATGGACATCGACACCCGCCGGGAGGATGACACCGTCGTAATCCGTGTCCGGGACCACGGCCGGTTTATCTCCCAGGAGGAGATGGATGCCATCCTGGTGCCGTTTTCATCCACCGAGGAGATGGGGGCCGGCCTGGGGCTGGCCCTGTGCAAGACCATGCTGGAAAAGCAGGGGATACCTCTGAATGCCCAAACAGTGCCCGAAGACGGCATTGTCTTTACGATCAAACTTCCCATCCGTAAGGAGGAACAGCCATGAGCAGACTACTTGTTGTGGACGATGAGGCCAATATCCGGCTTTTGTATGCCGAGGAACTGGCGGACGAGGGGTATGACGTGATAACCGCGGCCGGGACCGCCGAGGCGGTGGAAAAACTCCAGGAGGGCGTCTTTGATCTGGCGGTGCTGGACATAAAACTCAAAAACGAGAGCGGCATAGAGCTTCTGCAGAAGCTGGTCAAGGAGCGTCATGAGATGCCGGTCATCCTCTGTTCGGCCTTTTCCTGCTACAAGGACGACTTCTCCGCGTGGCTGGCGGACGGCTACGTGGTCAAATCCGGCGACCTGAGCGAGCTGAAGCAGGAGATCGCCCGGGTCCTGGCCAAAAAGGCCCAACGGCAGAAGGCTGGTTTGTAATCCGGCCGGGTTTGCCCTGAAACCCCTGTACCCGACTATCCCGTAACAAGGGGAACGCGACCATTAATTCAAGCAAGGAGCACACTGTATGAAAGCCGTCATCATGGCCGGCGGATTCGGAACCCGCATCCAGCCGCTCACCAGCAGCATTCCCAAGCCGATGATCCCCCTCTTCAACCGCCCGATCATGCTTCATATCGTGGAATTGCTCAAAAAGCACGATATCACCGACCTGGTGATGCTGCTCTACCATCAGCCGTTCGTCATCAAAAACTTCTTTCGCGACGGCGCCGATTTCGGGGTCAAGATCACCTATGTCACCCCTCTGCAGGACATGGGAACGGCGGGAGCGGTCAAGGCGGCCGAAAAGTACCTGGACGAGCGTTTCCTGGTGATCAGCGGCGACCTGCTGACGGACTTCAACCTCAAGAAGATCATTGATTTCCACGTTGACAACAAGGCCAGGGCCACCATCACCCTCACCTCGGTCAAAGACCCGCTCCAGTTCGGGGTGGTAATCACCGACAAGGAAAAACGCATCACCCAGTTCCTGGAAAAACCGGGATGGGGCGAGGTCATCTCCGACACTATCAACACCGGCATTTACGTGCTGGAACCGGAGATCCTCGCGGCCATCCCCGATGGGGAAAACTTCGATTTTTCCCAGGACCTCTTCCCGGCCATGCTGAAAGGCAAGGATGCCCTGTTCGGCTTTCCGGCCAAGGGGTACTGGCGCGACATCGGCAACACAGACTCTTACCGGGAGGCCTATCACGACATCTTCAAGGGCAAGATCATCCTGAAGATCGACGAGCCCAAACAGGACTTTCTGGGCAAGGACCTGCGCATCGGCGTCGACGTTACCCTGGAAAGCCCCACCGGTCTCGAGGGGACGGTGGTTATCGGCGACAACACCCAGATCTTAGGCGACGTGCGTATCAAGGATTCGGTCATCGGCCGCAACTGCACCATCGAGACCGGGGTAATACTCAACCGCTGCGTGCTCTGGGACAACTCCTATGTCAAGAAGGGGGCCAGGATCAGCGACAGTGTGGTCTGCTCCAATGTACGCGTCGGACAGGGGGCGGTGCTGGAGGAGGGGGTCATTGTAGCGGACGAAACCTCCATCGGAGACGAGGCCGTCATCAAGAGTGACGTCAAGATCTGGCCGCGCAAGATGATCGAGGCCGGAGCCACCGTCACCGCCAACCTGATCTGGGGCGAGAAATGGAAAAAGGCTCTCTTCGAGGGCGCCATCATCAAGGGCCTTTCCAATGTGGAACTGACGCCCGAGTTCGTGGCAAAGCTGGGCTGCGCCTACGGCACGACCCTTCCCAAGGGGAGCTTCGTCCTGGGCGGCCGCGACAGCAACCTCTCCTCGCGCATGCTCAAGCGCTGCTTTGTGGGGGGTATCCTCTCGGCAGGGGTCAATGTGCGCGACATGAAGATGACCCCCCTGCCGATCCTGCGCTACAAACTTAAGACCTTCGGCGAGGTGGGCGGCTTCTATTTGCGCCAGGCGCTGGACGATCCGGCCGCACTGGAGATCGTCTTCCTGGACGGCGACGGCCTGGATTTTTCCAGCGGCATGGCCAAGAACGTGGAACGCATCTATTACAAGGAGAACTTCCGCCGCGCCCACCACAGCGAACCGGGCGCCATCATAGAAATCAACAATGTCGTCGAGTTCTACCGCGAGGGATTCCTGCGGGCCATCGACAAGGAGATGGTCAAAAAGGCTGCCTGGACCGTGGTGGTGGACTTCAACTTCTCGCCGGCCAGCCAGATCCTGCCGTTGATCCTCAATGAGTTGGGGTGCAACGTGATCGCCCTGAACGCCTATGTGGACGAGGGCCGGGGCAGCAAAAAGGCCATGGACAAACAGGCGGGACTGGATCAACTCTCCAAGATCGTCAGCTCGCTGGGCGCCCAGACCGGCTTCTGGCTCGATCCCACGGCCGAGGCCATCGTCCTTTTGGACGAGAACGGCCGTATCTTCAACGGCATGGAGCTGCTCTCCCTGGTAACTTCACTGTTCTTAAGAACCGGCCAAAAAGGGGTCATCGCCGTACCGGTACAGACCCCCTCGACCATCGACCGGATGGCCAACCAGAAGCGCTGCCAGGTCACCCGCACCAAAAGCAGCGACCGGGCCATGCTGGAGGCGGCCAACTCCTCCGAAGTCATCCTGGCCGGCACCATAGACGGCCGTTTCGCCTTTCCCCGTTTCCAGGCATCCTTTGACGGCATGTTCGCCATTGCCAAGCTGGTGGAATTGGGCGCCGCCAGCGCCGTCTCCTTTTCCAGCGCGCTTGCGGAAGTGCCGTCGAGCGCATTCCTCCAGACCAGCGTTCCCTGCGCCTGGGAGATGAAGGGGGGCATCATGCGAAAGATGAGCGAGGACAGCCTGGACAAGGAAGCCAGCTTCATCGACGGCATAAAGGTGCATTTCGGCGACGAGTGGGCGCTGGTGCTGCCGGACCAGTATGTCCCCCATATCCATATCGTGGCCGAGGCCAAGGACCAGAAGGCGGCCCAGAGACTGTTGTCGGAATACCAGAAAAAGGTGGAGGGATGGAAGAAGGAACTTGAATGATACCTTTCCCGTCAGGATACCTGCAATCGAAGAGACAAGGAGCAGCCTGAGATGCCGATCCCGCTCGATGTGGTCATAATATGGCACATGCACCAGCCCTATTACAAGGACCCGCTCAAGAACGAGTACGCGCTGCCCTGGACCTACCTGCACGGCATCAAGGATTATTTCGATATGCCGGCCATCGTAGAGGATACCCCCGGCGCAAAAGCGGTCTTCAACCTAGTCCCCTCCCTGATCGAGCAGATCCGGGACTATGCCGCCGGCACCGCCGTCGATCCCTTTCTGGAAAGGGGCAAGGCGGCTCCGGCCGACCTGGGGGAGGATGATCGCATCTTCCTGCTGGAGAACTTCTTCTCCGCCAACCGGCAGCGCATGATCGAACCGTCACGCCGCTACCTGGAACTACTCTACATGGCGGGGGAGGGGAAACCGGGCAGCGCCCGCGACCGGGTTCGGCACTTCAGCGATCAGGACCTGCTGGATCTCCAGGTTCTGTTCTTCCTGGCCTGGACCGGAGAGGCATCCCGCAGGCGCTATCCGGCCTTTGCCGAACTGGTGGCCAAAGGAGAGGAGTTCACCGCAGCCGACAAGGAGCTGCTGTTTGCCACGCAACAGGAACTGTTGCAGGCCATCATCCCGTGCTACAAGCGCCTGCACCAGGCGGGGCGCGTGGAGTTGGCCGTCTCCCCCTACTACCATCCCATCCTGCCGCTATTGTGCGATGTCCGCAGCGCCCAGACCGCCATGCCGCGCGTCACGCTGCCACAAGCCGCCTTCCGCCACCCTGAAGACGCCCGCGCCCAGGTTCGGCGTGGCATCGACTATTTCAAGCAGGTCTTCGGCTTTACCCCCAGCGGCATGTGGCCGTCGGAAGGATCGGTCAGTAACGAGGCGCTGGAGATCATCGCCGACAACGGCATCGGCTGGATCGCCACGGATGAAGACATCCTGGTCAAAAGCCTTGAAGGGGGGCTGGGGGACCGTAAGGAGCGCCTCTACCGCCCCTGGCGTTTTGCCTGCCGTCACGGGGAGATCGGCGCCTTTTTCCGCGACCACCAGCTCTCCGATCTGGTCGGTTTCACCTACTCCCAATGGGACGCAGGCCGGGCCGTGGCGGATTTCTGCGGACGACTGCACGCCATCAAGGGGCGCAGCAGCGGCGAAGGCAAGGTGATCCCGATCTGCCTGGACGGCGAAAATGCCTGGGAATATTACCCCAACAACGCGTACGACTTTCTGCAGGGCCTGTACCGCGGCATTGCCAAATCACCGGCCCTCAACCTGACCCTCTGCTCCGACGTCCTGGCCCGCAGCACCTTTGACGGCCGTCTGCATGGCATCCATCCCGGTTCGTGGATCAATGCCAATTACGGCATCTGGATCGGGCACCCTGAGGAAAATCTGGCCTGGGACCTGCTGGCCGGGGCACGGGACGCCGCCGTCTCCCACAACCCGGCTGTGGCCGAAGCCCTGGCGAGCGGTATCCCCGGTGCGGATGCCGACGTGGAGACGATCTGCCGCTCACTGTACGCCGCCGAAGGGAGCGACTGGTTCTGGTGGTACGGCGATGACCATTTTTCGCCCCACAGCGACCGTTTTGACCGGCTTTTCCGCCAGCATCTGATGAACGTCTACCGGCTGCTGGGGATCGATACACCGCTTGAGTTGCTGGAAGCGATCAAGAAGAAGAGCCCGGCAGGGCTGATCCGGGAGCCGGCCGGCTTCATCGATCCCGAGATCAACGGCAAGATCAGCGACTACTTCGAATGGCTTGCCGCCGGTCTCTACGACCTGACCCGCCAGGGTTCGGCCATGCATTCCTCGGACCGCATGCTGCAGAGTTTCTACTACGGCTATAACAAGAGCCATCTTTTTTTCCGCATCGATGGCATTCAGGAACTCTCCCGGATGCTGCGGGAGATCGATGTGCTCAACCTGCACCTGATCTATGACCGGGAATACCGGCTGCCCCTGCAGATGCGTAGCGACGAGGGGCTTCTGCAGGTCAGGGAAAACAATGTCTGGGTGCCGACCAGCGGCCATTGTCGCTGGAAGATCGCAAAGACCTGCGAGGTCTGCATCCCGCTGGAGGCCATCAAGCCGGCCCCCAAGAGCAAGCTGTTCGCTTCGGTGTCCCTGGTGCGCGACAACGAGGAGATCGGCCGCTGGCCGACGGATGCGCCTTTGATGCTGTACTATGCGGGGCCGGAGATCGAGCTGGACAACTGGCTTATATAGGTGCAACGCCATATTTGAGCGCTGACGGCGGCGGCTCGTCGAAAGCTTGTCGGCATAGCGCTGCTATGCCTCTGGCGCTTTCTCCTTACCGCCACCGTCATCATCTCAAATCTGACGTTGCACGAAAAGGGCAGACAAACTACGATACGCCAGGTGAAGGAGCCTACCATGTCAGAACTTCGCTGGGACCCCATAAAGCTGTACTGGGTGATCATCGCCACCGAGCGCGGCCGCCGGCCGCGGGATTTCCACGTTGAGCCGGAAGGCGACGGCATGACCGCCTGCCCCTTCTGCTACGGCAACGAGGACAAGACGCCACCCGAGATATTCGCCATCCGCCCCAGCGGCATGCCCAACGCCGCCAACTGGCGGGTGAGGGTGATCCCCAACAAATACCCGGCACTGCGGGTGGAGGGGGAGTTGAACAACCGCGGCTATGGGATGTACGACGTAATGAACGGCATCGGCGCCCACGAGGTGGTCATTGAAACCCCTGACCACAACCGCAGCCTGGCCGATCTCACGCCCCACGAAATCACCGACGTCCTGACCGCCTACCGGGCGCGTTACCTGGACCTGCGCAGGGATTTCCGCTTCCGCTACATGGTGCTCTTCAAAAACCACGGGCTCCGTGCCGGGGCGAGCCTGCACCACTCCCACAGCCAGTTGATCGCCGTGCCGCTCTTGCCGCCGGTGGCCGCCACCCAGCTCAAGGTGGCGCGCAACTATTTCAACACTAAGGAGCGCTGCATATTCTGCGACATGATCGCGTTCGAGCTGAACTGCGGCGAACGGGTGGTGCGGGAATTCTCGAACTTCGTCACCCTGACCCCCTACGCCTCCAGCTCACCCTTTGAACTGCGGTTGTATCCCAAACGCCACAGCCACGACTTTGCCCTGATGAACGACGCCCAACTGGCCGAGTTGGCCGTGGCGATGAAGGACATGCTGCTGCGGATCAAGAATGTGCTCCGCGATGCGCCCTACAATTTCATCCTCCACACCGCGCCCCCCATGCACCGACGTCCCGGCAAACCAACACACTGGAACTCGCTGGAGCAGGACTATCACTGGCATATCGAATTGGTGCCGCGTTTGACCCAGGTGGCCGGCTTCGAATGGGGCACCGGATTCTACATCAATCCGACGTCGCCCGAAGACGCGGCAAGCTTTCTGCGCGAAGCCGAGGTATGAGGTGGTTCTGAAAACCGTTCTCGACGGCCTCTACGCGGCCCGTTCCGCCGCCCACCTAGCCAACGACCCCCTCTCCTTCTGCCACCGCTACGAGGAACCGGCCGACCGGGAGGTGGCGGCCGTCATAGCCTCTGCTTTTGCCTATGGCGGGATCAAGATCATCCTAGCCACCCTGGAACGGATCTTCGCCGAGTTGGGGCCATCGCCGCGTCGGTTCGTGGAGCGTTTCGACCCCGGGCAGGGATTGCGGACGTTTGGCGGCTTCAAACATCGCTTCAACGACGGCCGCGACCTGTGCGCCCTCCTGTGGGCCTGCCGGCTGATGATCGAGGACGCCGGCAGCATCAACGCCTTCTTTGCGCGCTTTCACGATCACAGGGCCCAGGATGTGACCGCGGCCCTCGATGGCTATGCTGCTGCCGTGCGAGGCCTTGATTACCGGACAATATTCGGAAAGAACACCATCCCCGCCGA
>JBEKFJ010000123.1:0-8807 GCA_050013355.1 Oryzomonas sp. | reverse complement strand
CCTCGAAACAATATGGGGAGGGCACCCTAAGCATGTTGATTTCCATCATCTTGACTTAATGGCGGGAGACGAAGGAGATGATTAACCTTATTCAAATTAGTTGGCAATACGAGTGCATTACCGTAAGGCCGCCTCATTTTGGGGCGGCCTTTGTCGTTTATTGATCACATGACTTCAAATTGGATGATGATTTGTGTTTTTGTTGAACAAGCCACTGGAGAGCTAAATCAGGATCCTGGAAAATGGCGTCTTGGCTATAGCTCTCTGCAAAGACCCGGTATTGGTTGGATATACCAAGTTGAACAGGTCTCTCGACGACAATGGCTGTAATCCATCCCAAGTCTATTAGTAACGGGGCAACCTCGTGAATCAGGTTTGACAACTCAGCGCCGGAAAATATGGGAATTGCTTTTCTCGCATCAACCAATGACCTGCGTATCGACATGACATCGGGATTTTGGGAAATGGTATTCCAAAAATCTTCCAAGTCCTTGTATGAAATTTCACCGTCCCATGTTTCATAAATAATTTGCTTCTCGTGATCTATTACGAAACGTATCGGCATGATATGTAATTCCCATCAATAGAATTGTTAGTGGCAGTTTAATATCATATTTTTAGGGCATTGCAAATAAAACTTGATGGCAAGCGGGACCGCTCAGGGGCGGTTAATTCCCGGCGGAATGGGTGGTCTAGAGGCGGCTCGGCAGATTGTTGAAATTGATCCGGATGCTATACTGATTATTTCCAGCGGATATTCCTCTGAGTCGGTCCTTACCGGGGAAAAGGACTCTCCCTTCCGAGGGGCTGTGACAAAACCGTACAATGTCCAACAGTTGTCCGAGGCGCTTACGCAGTTGATAAAACACGTCTGACGACTGTGACCCTGTGAGAAAGCAGAAAAAGAAAAGGCACCTGCAATTTCATCTTGCAGGTGCCTGATCTTATTGGTGGGCGAAACAGGGATCGAACCTGTGACATCCAGCTTGTAAGGCTGGCGCTCTCCCAGCTGAGCTATTCGCCCAACTCTATGGCGGGGTTGACGGGGCTCGAACCCGCGACTTCCAGCGTGACAGGCTGGCACTCTAACCGACTGAGCTACAACCCCGCAATCTTCGGCGTACTACGCAGTACGGAATTACTTCTTGCTGTTGACGGTTTCCTTAAGGGTCTTGCCGGGTTTGAATTTGGGCACGACAGCGGCCGGGATGTTGATCTTCTTGCCGGTCTGCGGATTCTGACCCTTGCGGGCAGCCCTTTTGGCGGTGGAGAAGGTGCCGAAACCGACCAGGCTCAGTTTGTCGCCTTTTTTGAGGGCACCGGTTACCGTGGTGATGAAAGCAGCAACAGCCTTTTCAGCTTCTACCTTTTTCAGCCCAGCCTTCTCTGCTACTGCGCTAATCAGTTCAGATTTTGTCACGTTACACCTCCTGTTTTGTTATAGTAAATACAAAGCGAGTCAGTGTTTATCAGATTCCCGAGAAGACTGTCAAGAGAAAATTTTCGCGCAAACCTACGTTTTAAGGGCCATTAGGGCACTTTTTGCTGCGCAAAGTACGATAAAATAACGCTTTCACTGCATATCTACTCGATAACATACTGTAATGACAGGGTATTTAATCCGTGAGGTTCGGGGCCTCATGCGGCATCATTTACTTGTTGTTCGTAGACGACTATCGGCTTCTCCTTGCGATAGATGACATCTTCGCTGATAACCACTTCCTTGACGTTCTGTTGCGAGGGGATCTCGTACATGATCTCCAGCATGGAGTTTTCGAGAATGGAACGCAAGCCGCGGGCACCGGTGTTTCTCTTGAGCGCCTCCTTGGCGATCGCCACCAGGGAGCCGTCGGTGAAACGCAGACGGACGTTCTCAAGGTCGAAGAGCTTCTGGTATTGTTTTACCAGGGCATTCTTGGGTTCCTTCAGGATCTGCACCATGGCGTCCTCATCCAGTTCGGTGAGGGGGGCCAGGACGGGAAGCCTGCCGATAAATTCGGGAATGTAGCCGAATTTGAGCAGGTCTTCGGGGGTAACGTTGTTGAGCAGCTCGCCGAGCTTTTTTTCCTCACGCTTTTTGATATCAGCGCCGAAGCCTAAGCTTTTCATACCGATGCGCTGCTGGATGACACTCTCCAGGCCGGCAAAGGCGCCACCGCAGACAAAAAGGATATTGGTGGTGTCAACCTTCATGAACTCTTGCTGGGGGTGCTTGCGGCCCCCTTTGGGCGGGATGCTGGCCACCGTACCCTCAATGATCTTGAGAAGGGCCTGTTGGACCCCTTCGCCCGATACGTCTCGGGTGATGGAGGGGGAGTCGGTCTTGCGGGCGATCTTGTCGATCTCATCGATGTAGACGATCCCCTTCTGGGCGCGTTCCACGTCGTAATCGGCCGCCTGGAGCAGGCTCAGGATGATGTTTTCCACGTCCTCGCCGACATAGCCGGCCTCGGTCAGGTTGGTGGCGTCGGCCATGGCAAAGGGCACTTTCAGGATACGGGCCAGGGTCTGGGCCAACAGAGTCTTGCCCGAGCCTGTGGGGCCCAGGAGGAGTATGTTGCTCTTCTGCATTTCCACGTCGCCCGGCTTGGTTCCCGACTCGATGCGCTTGTAGTGATTATACACCGCTACCGAGAGCACCTTTTTCGCCTTGTCCTGGCCGATGACGTACTCGTCGAGAATTTCCTTGATTTCGCGGGGCTTGGGAAGTTTCTTCATGTCCGGCCCCAGCGTCTCTTCCATCTTCATCTCTTCGGCAATGATGTCGTTGCAGAGTTCGATGCATTCGTCGCAGATATACACCGCCGGCCCTGCAATCAACTTCTTGACCTCTTCCTGGCTCTTTCCGCAGAAAGAGCAGGTGAGATTCTCCTGATTTGTGTCGCGTCGGCTCATACTACACCTCCTTGATCAGGCTTCCTTACGAACGTAGAATCAACCAGGCCGTACTCCCTGGCCTCGTCGGCGGACATGAAGAAGTCGCGTTCGGTATCGGCTTCCACCTTCTCAAACGGTTGGCCGGTCATCTCTGCCAGGAGTTCGTTCAACTCGTCCTTCATGCGGAGTATCTCCTTGGCATGGATGTTGATATCGGAGGCCTGCCCCTGGAATCCCCCCAGCGGCTGATGGATCATGATCCGCGAATGGGCGAGGCTGAAACGTTTTCCCTTCTCTCCGGCAGCCAGGAGGACAGCGCCCATGGATGCCGCCTGGCCGACGCAGATGGTGGAAACCGGGGCCTTGATATAGCGCATGGTGTCGAAGATCGCCATACCGGCAGTCACTACGCCGCCGGGGGAATTGATATAGAGGTGGACATCCTTGTCCGGGTCCTCGGCCTCCAGAAAGAGCAACTGGGCTATTACCAGATTGGCCACGTGGTCGTCGATGCTTCCTCCCAGGAAGATGATCCTCTCCTTGAGGAGGCGTGAGTAAATATCGTACGAACGCTCGCCGCGGCCGCTTTGTTCAACCACTATCGGGATGTACATTGATTCTCCTTATACCTGGGCCTGCTTCAGTTCAGAGGCGTCAACCTCGGTAATTACAGCGCTTTTGAGCAGAAAATCGATGGCCTTGTCTTCCTTGATCTCGGCCACGATCGAATCTTTTACTTTGTGGTTTGCTTCGTAATATTCCTTGATGCGGCTGAGCATCTCAGGATTGCCGGCAGCGGTCTGCTCGTAGCGCTTTGCCAGGTCCTCATCGGTAACCGTGATCTCTTCCTTCTCGACCAGGGCCATGAGGAGCAGGCCTCCCCTCACCTTATCCGCCGCAGCATCACGGAAGCGGTCGCGGAAACCGCTCTCATCCAGGCCCATCATCTCAATGGACATACGCTGGCTCTGCAAACGGTTTTTGAGGTTCTCCAGCATGTGGTCGAGCTGTCGTTTGACCATGGATTCGGGAACGTCGAGCGGATTCTTTTCGATCAATGCCTGGATGATCCTCTCCTTGAGCTCGTTTTGAATGCGGTCGGTCTCATGCTTTTCACGGTACTCGGCCATCTTGTCCCGCAATTGCTCCATGGAGTCATACTCACCGAACTGCCGGGCAAATTCGTCATCCAGTTCGGGCAACTCCTTGCGTTTGATCTCCTTCAGCGTGACCTGGAAGATGCCCTCTTTGCCGGCAGCCCCAGGATTGCGGTAGCCTTCAGGCAGGATAACGCTAATCTCTTTTGCCTCGCCGCATTTCATGCCGACCAACTGTTCCTCGAAACCAGGGAGGAGCCGGTTGGCGCCCACTTCGACCTCGGCATCCTCGGCATTGCTGTTTTCCTCGGGAAACCCTTCCACTTCAAAGGTGTAGTCTACGGAAACCGTATGGCCGTTTTCTACAACCGCATCGTCGCCAAGCGGCACGAGTTGGGCCATATTTTCCCGCATCCGCCTGAGCTCGCCTTCGACGCTGTCCTGGTTGGGGGAGTATATCTCTTTTTTTGCTGATAGCCCGGTATACTCTTTGAGGAGTATTTCCGGCATGGTCTCTACCACGGCACAGTACTTGAATGGTGTGCCCTGCTGGATGATATCGCTTTCGATGGTCGGGGAATCAACCGGCGCAATCTTGTGCTCATCCAAGGTCTTGTAGAGGGTCTGCTCGAGGATGCGGCGCATGACCTCGTCGCGCATGGTGTCGCTGTAGGTGCGTTTGATGAGCTGCATGGGGGCTTTGCCGGGACGGAAGCCCTGGAGCTTGGCCCTTTTCTGGATGCCCGCGTAGACCTTCTCTATCTCCGCATCGACCTGTTCAACCGGGACCTCGATATTGACTCGTTTCTTGACCGGGCTTATTTCTTCGACGTGAACCTGCATTTCGGATAACCTCTCCTGGTTTAATTAGTTTCCGTCCGGAAACTCCGGATGAGAAACTATTTGTTTTCTATTCGGAAGCGAGCAATTTTTCGTCATGGCCAGGAAATCAAGGGATTGCGCGGAGGCGTACATCGGTACGCCGCACAAGCAAGCCCGAAGATTGACGCCGCCATGGCGGAAAAGGGCCGTTTACGGATGAAAACTAATTAGTCTGCTTACCCGCTCGAGCGGGGCGCGGCTGCAACATGGTGCGAGAGAGGAGACTTGAACTCCTATACCTTTCGGTGCCAGATCCTAAGTCTGGTGCGTCTGCCAATTCCGCCACTCTCGCCCAACCCACGCTTCTTCGCTCTGTAAAATGAACGAATAAGAAAAAATATTTGAAAAAATCATTATGGTCAAGGAATTAATTGAATCATCAGCCTCCCGCCAGTTTGACCCGGTATCCACGCGACTCCAATTCCTTGAGCAGGATGTCGCGATGATCCCCCTGGATCTCGATGACCTCCTCCTTGACCGTCCCGCCGCTGCCGCAACGTTTTTTCAATGCCCCCGCCAATTCCTTCAATGCCTCTCCTTTGAGCGGGATGCCGGTGACGACGATGACGGTTCCGCCGCCCCGTCCCTTGACTTCACGGCGCAGGCGAACCGTACCGTCGGCGGGCGGCTTTGACGGCTGCTTCTCCTGGGGCTTGCTTGCGCCGTGGCCCACGCGGCCCGTTTCGCTGGAGTAGACGAGGGTCGCATCTTCATTCCGCTTCATTCCTTCACTGGTCCTTCCTGAAAATGAGCATCATCGTGCCGCCGTTTAATAAAAACTTCAACATGACGGACATCTCTGTTACCCTTTATTGTACCAGAAGTCGCCGGTAAAACACCAACTTCGTTCCGTTTTGGAGTAGTTACCTGCCCCAATCGCGGGAGTACCTGAAATCCCGGTCGATGGTGCGGTTGGACACCTTGGCGATCACCGGCAGGCGCCGTTTAAAGTGGGAGTTCTGAACCTTTTTATAGATGGTGTCGATAAACTCGGGCTCAAAGCCCGCACCGATCAACTCCTCCCTGGTCAGGCGCAGGTCTACCATGCGGTAGAGCAGTTCGTCCACCTGGCGGTAGGAAAAGCCCAACTCTTCCTCATCTGTCTGGCCGGCCCACAGGTCGGCGGAAGGTTTTTTCTCGATCACCTCGCTCGGTACGCCCATGGCTTCGGACAGTTGCCATATCTGCGTCTTGTACAGATCGCCGATGGGATTGAGGGCGCTGGCCATGTCGCCGTAGAGGGTCCCGTAACCGAGCAGCAACTCGGTTTTGTTGCTGGTTCCCAGCACCAGGGCCGGGTAATGGGCGGAATGGTCGAAGAGGATGGTCATCCGCTCACGGGCCATCTTGTTGCCGCGCCGCATGTTATCCGCATCCGGGAACATCTCGAAATAGGCGTCCACCATGGGGGTGATCGGCACCAGCGAGAATTCCACACCACATGCCTGGGCCACCAGCCGGGCATGGGCCTCGCTCTCCGGATTGCTGGTCTTGTAGGGCATGCAGACGGCATGGACGTTTCCAGCTCCCAAAGCCTCGGCAGCAATGAACGCCACCAGGGCAGAGTCGATCCCCCCCGACAACCCCAACACGGCTTTTCTTACCCCTACCTTATGCACCTCGTCCCGCACAAAGCCGACCAGGATCCTGCGCAACAGTTCCGTATTGGCTGCCAGGCCCGCCATCATTGTCTCCTTTCCCTTTCGATGCGTCTGAGTTCCTGCATGGTCACGAACAGGTTCTCGTCCCGCAGCATGGGAGAGAAGATCCTCTCCCGCCGCAGGTCGCCTTCCTCCACCCGGACGTTGACGCTGTCCTCCTCCAGCAGCCTGGCCCGCACGGTCGATTCGCCCGAGGGAGCGACATATTCGGACCCGCCCCAGAAATTGACTCCGTCTTCGTAGCCCACCCGGTTGCAGTACAGCACCCGGCAGTTGAGGAACAGCGCCGTCGTGGCGGTCAGTTTCTGCCAGGCTGCGGCCGACCCGAGGATTTCCCCCTCCACGCCGCGGCCGGGGCTGCTGGAGAGGCAGAGCAGCGTTGCAGCGCCGTCCATGGCCAGGATGTAGGAGCTTGAAAGGTGCCACATATCCTCGCAGATCAGGATGCCCATGCGGCCGAACTTGCAGTCAAAGGCGCGCAAACGTTCGCCCCGTGCCAGGTAGCGCTGCTCATCGAACAGGCCGTAGGTGGGGAGATAGACCTTGCGATGGAGATGTTTGATCATCCCGTCTTCCAGGTAGAGGGCCGAGTTGAAGAAACGGTAGTCGTCGGTTACCTCCACGAAGCCCACGGCGATGGAAACGCCCCGTGAGAGCTCGACAAGCCGGGTGATCTCGGGCGAATCCAGCCGCCGGGCCACCTCGGGCACCAGATCTTTGAGAAAATAGCCGGTCAGGGCCAGTTCGGGGAAGACCACCAAGTCGGCACGTGCCGTTTTGGCCTGTCCGATGCGCTCCTCGATGAGCGCAAGATTGTCGGCCACGCAGCCGAGCTTAGGTTTGATCTGGGCCAGTACAACGGTGAAATCCATGGAGACCTCCTTTAGCAGGTTGCTGAAAATCTATTGCGGGGCTGGTCTGCGGCGTTGCCGCTCACTCGAAAGCTCGACGTACCGAGGGGGTACGCCTCGCTTCCTCTTTCGCTTGCGCCTTGCATACCAGCCTCCTCATGACTATTTTCAACAACCTGTCAATATGCCAATTCAAACGCATTCACGATATGCTCGATCGTGGGGGCTCCGCCATCCGCCAGAAGGATTGCGATCACGTCGAAGCGTGCATCGGCGTTCTGTTGCCGGTGTTTGGCCAGCCACGTCAGGGCTGCCTTTGATATCTGGCGCTGCTTGAACGGGGTGACCGCCAGTTGGGGCACACCGTAGGAGAGGTCGCGGCGGGCCTTGACCTCTACGAAGACCAGGCTCTTGTCCCGCGGGTCACGGGCCACGATATCCACCTCACCACCCTTGCAGCGGAAGTTGCGTTCCAGGATGCGGTACCTTTTGCCTTCGAGAAAGGAAACGGCCAGGTCCTCGCCCAGATCACCGATGCCTCTATTATCCGTGGGTAGCGGCCCGGCTTGCCCGTGGGAGGCGTTCCTGCCGAACCATGTCACGGCAGTTTCTCCAGGAAGCCGGTATCATCGAAGCAGCCATCGGCATTCAGCCCCCTGATGCGGTAGTACTTGTCCAACTCCTCTTCGAAACGCTGCCGATCGATGGGGAGGATGTCGATACCGTCGCCGCTCGTGCCGGGTTCACTGAAAAAGCGCTCCGGCAGGTAGTCGTCCTTGCGGGAGAAGCCGTTGACGCAGTTGTAGAAACGCTCGGTCAGGCAGATGCGGCGACCGATCTCCTTCAGCCGCTGGGGGGAGTAGTCGATGCCGGTGGTGGCGGTCAGCAGTTCGGCGTACTCCTCCAGGCTGGCACCGAAAAAGGAAAACTTGCAGGCTACCAGGGAATCCACGGCGGCGTTGGTGTCCTCGGCAATGGTGATAATGCGGGCCTTGCCGGAAAAAGAGAAACGATCTGTGGGCACCGGCTTGCGCAGGATTTCATGCGAGATGGGATAGGCCCGAAGGTGGCAGCCGCCCCGGTTGCTGGTGCAGTACGCCAGCGCCATGCCGTAAGCGCCGCGCGGGTCGTAGGCCGGCAGCTCCAGGGACTTGACGCTCATGGAGAGTTCCGGCCTGCCCATTGTTTCCGCGAGACGACGCGAGCCAAGCGCCAGAAGTTTGCCTTCTCCGCGGCGCAGGGCTATATCCTCCAGCAGGCCGGGGATCTGCTCTGCCGTGGGGAATTGTCCCCTGATCTCGCCCCAGGCCGCCAGGGTGGCGGCGGCCGAGATGGTATCCAGCCCCAGGTCGTTGCAGACGCGGTTCGATTCCACGATGGCGCGCAGATCGTCCACCTTGTTGAGTGCACCGAAGTGGGAAACGGTCTCATACTCCGGC
>JBEKFJ010000122.1:0-8807 GCA_050013355.1 Oryzomonas sp. | reverse complement strand
CAGAGGGAGAGGGTGACTGTATCCCTTCTCCCTCTGGGAGAAGGATAGGATGAGGGGCGGTACGCCGCACAATTTAGCTTGCTAAATTGGACCGCGAAGGCGCCCGAAGGGTGAGGCCAACGGCCGAAGTCACAAGCAAACCCGAAGATTGACGCCGTCTGGGCGGAAAAGAACCCTTTCCAGACGGAAACTAACGAGCATCACGTCGGGTGCCCGGTATTGATGAGCGGGGAAATGGGCACGTGCATGACTACGGTGGTGCCCGCGCCGACCTTGGATTCAAATGTCAGCTTGCCCCCATGTTCGCTGACAATGAAGTGGGAGATGTAAAGTCCGAGTCCGCTCCCTCCCGACTCTATACGGGTTGAGAAAAAGGGTTCGAAGAGGCGGGCGATATGCTCCGGCGGGATCCCCTCACCGCTATCGCTGACGGTGACGAGAACCTCGTTGGCCGTCCGGCTGACGGCGGTACTGACGGCAGCCCTTCCTCCCTTGGACGGCAGGGACTGGAGGGCGTTAAGCAGGAGATTGACCACGACCTGCTCCAACTGGTGGCGGCTTCCCCTGATTGCGGGGAGCCCCGAAGACAGGTCCTCGCTGATGACGGCATTCGTGAACTGGCCATGAGCCCGGATAATGGTGAGTGCGCCGGTCACGACCTGATTTATATCGATATCCAGGGTAAATGGGTTGTTTACCCCCAAACTGTAGGCGCGAAGGTCTTTTATAACCGCTTCGATACGATTCGTGTGACGGATGATGTTCTCGTGGGCGCGGAAAATTTCGTCGCGGGCCTCATCGAAACGAAGTCCGCTCAGCCTGAAATCGGCATCCTCCCGGGTGGCGGCTTCAAGCACCGGCATCATGTTGTGCAGCATTTTCCCCAGAAAGTTCCCATCCAGCCTGATTGCGCCATTGGGGTTATTGATCTCATGGGCCATGCTGGAAACGAGCAGGCCCAGGGAAGTCATTCTGTTGGTCTGGATAAGCTTGGCCATGACCTGTCGTTTCTCTTCCTGCACCTGGAGCCGCATTGCATCGAGTAGTTTTTCCTGCAGCAGCTTGTTGTCCGCTTCATGCTGTTGCAATGCGTCAGCCAGGTCGTTGAGGGAACGGGCCGCCTGGCTCGGTTCGTCGATATCCTTAATCGGGATGCGCACGGCAAAATTACCGTTACGCATGGCGGCAAGCCCTTCCATCAGTTTCCCATAGGACTGGGTCATGCGTGTGAGGACCAAATAGCTGAAAATGGTGACCATCAACCAGAAGGCGAATGAATAACGGGCAATCGATATGGTCATCTGCCGGATCGAATTGTTGAGGCTGGTAGAGTCGAGCGATACCAGTACCCGGCCAAGAGAGATCGGGGTACTTCTTCCTATCAGGGCAAGATTGCCGGCATCTCCCTCGGCATCCGAGGTGATCGTAAGACTCTCATTGATTCGGCTGGAATCGGCGTTGCCGCGTTGAATACCGGCAACTGATACGTCGTTGACATCGCTTATTTTAACCTCTACAACATCTAATTGTCTGGCGGTCTCTTCGGCAAGCTTTTGTAATGAAGTTCGGTCATTGGCAAAAAGTGGCAATCGGGCATTGCCCGCCAGCAGTTTAGCAAGCAACCGAGCACGTTCGGAAGCGTGTTTGCGAAACTCGGTCTTTTCCCGCTCAATATAATTAAGTGTGAGTGTTATGGTTATGAGTGTCGTACCCAGGGAGAAGATTGCAAAAAGCCGGAAGCGGAAACTTTTAGTTATGGAAATTAGGCGTTGAATAATGTTCATGGCTTATTCCGCATCGCTTCCGCCAAGATGCAGAAGCGGGTTGACCGGGAGGCCGAGATGTTCCATCACCTGACGATTGAAACGAAGGCGGATCTTCCGGGGGGGGATTTCCCGGATGTCTTCAGGGCTGTCCCCTGCCATGATACGGCCGGCGGTTTCAGCAGCCTGCTTTCCAAGGTCTTCAAGGTCGATTGCGAATGCAGCGGCGGCACCTTTTTTGAGATGGGCGTCGCTGAAAGACACCAAGGGAAGACGGTGTCGCAACGAGTACAGGGCAAAGGCTTCAACGGTTTCACTGGTCACGATTGCGGGGTCGGGGAGCAGCCAGAGCGCATCAGCCGTATCTTTGAGAGCTTCAAGTTGCTTTGCGACTTCTCCGGGTTTTCCGGCTTCACGGATCACCAGATGGATGCCTGCCTTGCGGAATGTTTCGGACGCTTTGACTGCATAGCCGGAAGCAGTGCTGGAAAGCACCGTTCCGACCCGTTTGGCACCCAATGCGTGGAATAATGCCGCAAACCGTTCAACCGGGGCCAACATCTTGACCTGGGCCAGATTGGATGGCGGGTTTGACATGTGTATACCGTAGGAAAAGACCGAAACGACTGGAGTTTGCTGAATCATGCGTGTTTCGGCCAAAGCCCGCCCCCCTACGGCAAGCACGAGCGCGGGGTGGTCTTCGCGTACGATCTTTACAAGGTCGTTTTCGGCAAAATCCTGCAACACGATGACACGTTCTTTGAAATGACGGCCGTTTCTGAATCCGTGCAACAGCGTATCGTAAATGTGGCTGCGCTGGTCCTGGACCACAAGTATGTCGTAGGCGACGGACAGACCGGGAAAGGCGAAGATGACGACGCTTATGACACAGCAGAAAAGCATCCTCATCAGAACCGGACCTTCAGACCGCCCTCATACCATCGTCCGGGGTTGGGATATAACTGGTCCGTGAATTGGGAGTTGTTGAACAGGTTGTGCCCTGAGACGAAAAGTTCCAGCGAGCTGTTCTCCCGCTTGAATAGCGTCGCCCCCAGGTGCAGGTCCCATATCAGGCCGTAGTATCGGCCATTCTGGGATGGATCGGTGTTCCACCAGATGTGGCGTCCGGTCAAAAGGGCACGAAATGCGTTATGATCGTCGTAGCGCAGCGCCAACTGAAGCGTATGGCGCGGCACCCCCTTGACCTGCGAGCCGTCGCTGGTGCGGGTGGTGTCCGTAAATGTGTAGCCAGCTCCCAGGGAGGTATCGTACACTGGCGTTGTGCGAAACTCCGTTTCGCTCCCCAGGGCGATGTGGCGCTCCAAATCGGTTGCACCGGTCTGGGGATCAGTCGTAAATACATTCCACGTTTCGTTGCGGAACAGGGTCTCCTTGAACCACAGGTAGGGGATGGCGCCGCTTTCGATGCCGATCTGCGAGGCCCAGACACTTTCTGCATTGATATCTTGGGTCAACGCGGGCAGACTGTACCCCTTGGCCGTATAACCCCTCAGTACGGTGGTTTCCGCAAGTTGCCAGGTAAATCCGATGGTAGGGCTGAACTGGTCGCCGTTGCTCTGGGTGTGGTCGAAGCGGGCACCGCTGGAAAGGGACAGTGGCCCAAGCGTGAAAGTGTCATTCAGGTAGACACCCCAGCGGTCAGCCGTTTGGCCCGAATTATTTACAGGTTCCAAGGCATTATTTAAAGAGAACTCGGCATGTAAGTAGTCGCTGCCGGTCACCAGGAGATTGTCGGTCGTGCGCCAGACCAGTTTCAGATTTACGCCGGATACATCTTCGTGGGTGTCGGACTGTCTTACCGTAAGGCCGCTGTCCAGAAACGTCTCTAAGATATCGATCTGCCGGGAAGTGTGATACGTATTCACCTGCAGTTCCACCTGTTCGCTCAAAGGGGTGCGGTATCCCAGGGTGGCGTTCAGGTAATGTTCAGCATCGTCCGCCTTGACATCGTAAAGCTGGGATGCCAATTCGCCGCGAGCGGCACGGGTGTAGCTGAAAGTGGAGTTAACCTGTCCCTGGCTGGGAAGCTCGTAGGTCAGCTTGGCATAGGCGTTATTGGAGAAGATCTGGTTATTGGGGAGCAGGCCGTTGGATCCCAGATAACCGCCGGACAGGTAGTAGCCGATTCTGCCGCTGGTCCCGCCGACTTCGGCCCCGTTATCGGTCGTGAGGCGGCTTCCCAGGGAGGCGGAGGCGGAACCGCCCACAAGGCGGCCTTGCTGCGGTGACTTGGTGATGACGTTGATCACCCCGCCGAGCGCCTGGCCCCAGGCCGAGGACGCGGCCCCTTTGACGATCTCGATGCGTTCGATGATCCTGGCGGGCACCAGCCCCACATCCGGGAAATTGTCCGCAAGGTTGTTGAGCGGGACCCCATCCATCAGCACCAGCACGTTACTGAACTGGGAACCCTGGATGTTGGTGAACACAACACCGCCCGGATAGGCCAGGTTCTCCAGTTGAATGCCGGACACCGTGGCGAGTACATCAGCCAGGGTATGGGCGTTGAGCGCCTCGATCTCACGAGCCGTGACCACCGTTACGTTTTCCGGGGTATGGGAGAGCGGCTTGGAGGCCCTGCTGGCGGAGACGGACTGTTCCTCCCAGGAAGAATACAGTCCCAGGGTGTCCTCGCCAGATTCCTCGGCAGAGACCGGCCGAAGGAACAGGCAGAGCAGAACGTACATTGCCAGAAAGATATGTTTCCCGAAAAGGGGCATCATCATTTTCACGGGGCCACCTTAATAAACTTGGGAAAGGGTTGTCAACCGGCTTGCGCCGGAATTCACAAAAAAGGGGGTGAAAAGTATGCGCGAACAGACTGAAGAATTGGTGGTGCTGGATGCAGGTTTTGATGCGGGCCCGGAAATAACCTGTTGTACAGCAGCATTTAGCGTTTTTATCTGAGGCACTTGAGGGGGGGGGTAGCCCCCCCTCTTTTTGTTGAAAGGAATCGACTTGGAATTGACACGCTACATGAAAACATTCCCCTCCCGTACTCAACCGGACCGGGTGCTGCTCTACAATACCCGCCGCTGTGCCCTGTTGGAGGTGTCCAACGGGTTATTGGAACGTATTCATACCGATAAGCTCTCTGAGAAAGAGCAGGAAACCCTTACCAAGCTGGGGTTCCTTGTGCCGAGCCGCGTCGCGGAGCGGGAGGAGATGCAAACCTGTTTCGAGCGCATCAACCGCGACAGCCGGCGTTTCAGGATTGTCGCAGCCCTGACCCTGGACTGCAATCTGGCCTGCCCGTATTGTTACGAGGGCAACTTCCGGGGCCACTTCTCCATGGACGATGCGACTGCCGACCTGCTTGTTGTGCGGCTGATTGAGCGCATGGACGAGGGGAAAACGGTGAGCGTCAGTTTTTACGGCGGAGAGCCGCTGATGGCGCTGCCAATGCTCAGACGCATTGCCGGGAAACTTTCCGGAGCTGCTCAGGAAAGAAAAACGATCTTCGAATTCAACCTGGTGACCAACGGCACCCTGCTGACCCGCAGTGTCGTTGAAGAGTTGCTTCCTTTGGGTTTGAAGGGGGCAAAGCTGACCCTGGACGGGCCACCCGTTATCCATGATCAACAACGCCCATTTGTTTCGGGCCGCGGGAGCTTCGACACCATTCTCGCAAATATCAAGGCTACCTGGGATTTGTTGGCTTTGCAGCTTGGCGGGAACTATACCCGATATAATTATCGCCAATTCCCTGAATTGCTGGATATGCTTCTGGATGAAGCGATCACACCCGAGATGCTGGATAAAGTGGCCTTCACGCCCGTGACCCCGCGCTCGGATGGCAGCGTGGTCTCAGGCGATATGAGTGCTGTGTGTGCCTGCAGCGATGAGCCCTGGATGATCGAGGCCAGCATGTTCCTGCGCGCGGAAATTCTCAGCCGCGGTTTCACTACGCTGAAGTTCAAGCCATCGGCCTGCATGATCGAGTTCGAGAACGACCTGGTGGTGGGGTATGATGGCGGACTTTACAAATGCCCGGCCTTCATGGGGGATGAGGCGTTACGGATAGGATCGCTGGCGGAAGGGGCTGGAGAGTACGGCCATTCCCACAGTATTGACAATTGGAAATGCGATGAATGCCTGGATTGCTCCTATCTCCCCCTCTGCTTCGGGGGATGCCGTTTCCTGCGCCGGCTGCGCACCGGAATCATAGACGGCGTCGATTGCCGGCGGACTTATTTCGATGCAACGCTGGAAGAAATTATTGTCCAGGATATGGCTTCTCGAAAAAAATAATGACTTTTGCAATCTTGCCGCGCCCCGATTGGACGGAGCAAGCGCCGCCCCTACCATTGATATGTTTAGTTTCCGTCCGGAAAGGGTTCTTTTCCGCCCATGCGGCGTCAATCTTCGGGCGTGCTTGTGCGACGTACCGATGTACGCCTCCGCGCAATCCCTTGATTTCCTTGCCTGGACAAAAAAGCCCTCCTTTCCGAATCGGAAACCAATAGTTTCTCATCCGTAGTTTCCGGATGGAAACTGATTAATTGCCTCCGTAATAAGAAGTCGCGTTGGTATGGCGATAGAATACGACATATTCTGTACACCTAGAATTATCCATAATATCAACAATTTTTGAGAACGTGTCCAGATTCTGTACACTCGACCAACACCGCATTACACCTGTGTTTAATTGAGATGTGTTCACTTTCTGGACACTCCCCTGAATCCTGCCGCCTCCGACGATTGCCCCGCCTAATCTAAAACCATCTGAAATAATTCATTTAAATTACAAGTACCTCTCTTGGCATTGTATGTGAATAATCCTGACGTTGGACTATTTCAGGGTAGAAAGCCTTGCCATTGTAAAAAAATTCCAATTCAGGATGCGATTAAACTGTCCAGAATCTTGACGGTAAATCTGATGATCGTACCCAATTCTTCAGATTGTTGAGCAATGGTTTATTTGTATGCTGAAATTTGGACTAAAAGGGATACCGTAACCGTGAAGAATGACGCAGAATGGCCCCGCATCGCAATCCGCTACCTGGTGGCGGTGGTTTTGGTCGCAACGGCTGTAACGACACGGCGTTTGCTCGTGAACAGCTTCGGCCCCATGCCGCTTTTCATCACGTTCTACCCTGCCGTTCTGCTGGCTGCGAGCATCGCAGGGGGAGGCCCCGGGATCCTGGCTTCCGTTTTGTCGAGCATCGCAGCCTCATACTGGTTCATCGCGCCGTATCATTCGTTCGCAATCAACGCTCCGAACGACGCCATCGCTCTGGGCGCATTCTTCTGTGTAAGCCTGACCCTGAGCATTCTGATGGAGCGTCTCCGCCGCGCCCGGTGGTTAAAAGCGGTCAGTGCCGCTCAGGAGCAGGATCTTACCCTGTTAGACAGGGAGAATCTTGTATCACTCGATATGGATCGCCGGGTTGTGCGCTGGAGCAAGGGGTGCAGTCGTTTGTATGGCTTCGACGCGCAGGAGGCCCATGGGCGCCTGGTGGATGAGCTGTTGAAGACTGCTTTCCCCCAACCTTTGGAGCAGATCCAGCTTGATCTGATGGAACATAACTACTGGGAAGGTGAGCTTACCCGACAGAGAAAGGACGGCAAAGAACTCACCCTGGCGATCCTGCTGGCTGTAAGACGTGATGAACAGGGGAAACCCTCAGCTATCCTTGAGGTCAGCACCGACATTACGCGTCAGAAGGAATCCGAAACAATAATGCGGGAAAGTGAATATTTCTTCAGAGAGTCGCAGCGAGCCGCCTTCATAGGCTCCTATAAGGCGGATCTCATTGCCGGCACATGGGAATCCTCTGAAGTCCTGGATACAATCTTCGGCATTGACGAGAATTACAACCGCAGCATTCAGGGTTGGTTGGATCTTGTGCACCCCGATGACAGGGACATGCCGGATCAGTATTTGCGAGATGAGGTCATTGCCAAGGGAAAACCGTTTTCACAAGAATTCCGGATCATCCGTGCCAGCGATGGCGAAACGAGATGGGTATATGGTTCGGGCAAGGTACATGCAGACAGCAACGGCAACGCAGTCTCATTGATCGGAACTATCCAGGACATCACAGATCGTAAGCTCGCCTTCGAGCAACTGGAAAATATCTCCCGGCGGCTCCAGTTGGCGACAGCAGCGGCAAATCTGGGGGTTTGGGACTGGAATGTGCATGATAACCGCGTGGATTGGGATGACCGGATGTTAGAGTTATACGGGATCACCCGCGAAACATTTCCAAACAGCTTTGATGCCTGGATTAACGGGTTGCATCCGGAAGACAGGGAGGCTGCCGTTGCTGCATGCCGGTCGGCTTTGAACGGAGAGCAGGTATTTGACACCACTTTTCGCGTCTGTCACCCGGACGGCACCGTTAAACATATCAAGGCAAATGCCCTTGTTATAAGGGGAAAAGACGGCACGGCTGAGCGCATGATCGGCGTCAACGCCGACATCACCGATAAAGCAGTCGCAGAAAAGGAGAAAACGAAACTTGAAGCTCAACTCCGGCAGGCCCAGAAGATGGAATCAATAGGCCGCTTGGCCGGCGGCGTGGCCCACGACTTCAACAACATGCTGACCATCATTTTTGGACATGTCCATCTGGCGCTCATGGACGCAAATCTGACCCAACCGCTCCATGACAGCCTTGAGGAGATCCGCAACGCCGCCGAACGGTCCGCCGACCTCACGCGGCAATTGCTGGCCTTTGCCCGCAAACAGATCATTGCGCCCATGTCGCTTGACCTGAACGAGACCGTGGCCGGCATGCTCAAAATGCTGCAGCGGCTCATCGGCGAGGACGTCCATCTCACCTGGCATCCGGCGACGGATCTCTGGCCGGTCAAGATGGATCCGTCGCAGATCCACCAGATCCTGGCCAACCTCTGCATCAACGCCCGACACGCCATCGCCGACGTAGGCAAGATCACCATCGAGACGGAAAACAGGGTCTTCGACAAAGATTATTGCGCCACTCACCTGGGATTTTTGCCAGGAGACTACGTGCGGCTTGTCGTGAGTGACAACGGATGCGGTATGGACAAGGAGAC
>JBEKFJ010000121.1:0-8849 GCA_050013355.1 Oryzomonas sp. | reverse complement strand
GCAGAATAAAGTGGGTTCCATATCCATCCTCGCTCAGAGACAAGGGGGATTCATCCTTTTTCAATGACTTCCGAAGTGTGGCGTCCAATTTGTCGGGGGCTATGACTTTGACTTTGTCCAATTCACTATTGAGTCGAACGAACTCAGACTCTTCAAGTTCATCTCGTAACTCTTCGATATTTTGCCGAACACAATTGATGAGTTCTTTAACGTTCTCGCGTGTTGGCAGAGTGCCACCAGGGAGTTCAATAATGGGTACGTCGATCATCCCGATTTCCAGGCCTGGCTGTTCAAACAGTCCCCAGTGCACTAAGGCAATAACGAGATCGTGCAGCCCATTGCGGCGTACTGCGCGGGTGAGAAGCAATGTTATTGGAGCAATAACGGCGATAGCCAAGCGACCAATTCCCTTTTCTCCCATAATAACGCGGCGAGGGAGGTTTTTGGGACCGGTCCAGTTAATGATAGAATCAGGGTAGTTGGCCTCTATGCTTTCCACATCATCGACGGATTCCGGGTTGTTGGCTTTTATGCGACTTTCTGTTCCCAGTGTCAGCCAACGATTTTCCACATCGTCGCGGGTCATACCATATCCATCATCACGAATGACGAGGACCCTCGTTCGTCGAAAATAGTCGACTTCCGCCCTCTCCGCATAGGCATCATGGGCATTCTTGAATAGCTCGTGTATGGCAGTGGGAATGCCGGCAATTTGCTGGCGCCCCAGCATATCCACTGCACGAGCTCTAACCCGAAGTTTGGCCATGCTTACTCCTGAGTTTCTTTCTTGTTCCAATTATTTCATGCACTTCAGAAACAATCTGCTCCGCCGGATCATGCTCCCAATATCGCAGAATGAGCCATCCAGCGTCACGGAGCTTTTCGTCCGTATCCCGATCCCTTGACCGGTTCTGCTCAATCTTGTCCTTCCACCAATCGCGGTTATGCGCGGGAATGTTCCGATGCTCTGCACATCCGTGCCAAAAACAACCATCAATGAAGACGGCCACTTTCCTGCCGGGAAATGCAATATCGATGGAACGCCGCGGTGCTCCGGGGACCGGATACTGCACCCGATAGTGCAGGCCCTTTTCGTAAAGCAATCGTCGCACCGCCATTTCCGGTCCAGTGGAGTGCTCCGGCATGCTGCGCATGGCCCCCGAGACTGATTTGGAAATGGCTGCCGGTCGTCCCTTCATACTGCAGTCATTGCCCGGAGATGGGGTTCACATTAGGAGTTTCAATTGTCCGCAGACAATGCTTAAGCGACGGCGCAAGGGTCCGAATCATGTTAACTGGAACGGCGTTGCCGATCTGGCGGGCAATCTGACCTGAGTTGCCAAAAAAACGATAATGGAGTGGGAATGATTGGAGCAGGGCCGCCTCTCTGAGAGTAATCGCCCGGTTATCCTGAGGATGAGCAAAGCGCCCTTTCGTAACGTCCGTGCAGCCGGTAGTCAACGTAGGCGCAACGTTATCCCATCCCATACGGCCGTAAACATCCGGGAAGTCGTTCTTCTTTCCTTTGTGGCATTCGAGTTCCAGTTCCGGCGGCAATGAAAGGCGGCTCCCGCCGTCTTTCGGAATGTGCTGTAAGCGCTGTAAGACAATCGGCTTGTGATTTCGGGCAAAATGAAGCGGATCTTCGGGATCACGTTCACCGGAACTAAGCTGCCTTAATCCGCCTATAGCCTGACGAACGGTTACGGTGGGACGGGAATTGATGGACTCGTAAAACGCAGTGATACATTCCCGATTTCGGGCCGCTACCATAATGCAGCGCTCACGACGCTGGGGTACCCCACAATTAGCTGCATTCAGGGTCTTGGGTTCCGCAAGGGTATAGCCAAGCGTGGCCAATTTATGGCGCAGATTATGTAACGGGCCTGAGATAGCTATACCGGGAACGTTCTCGAAAAACACGATCTCGGGCCTAAATTCTTTAATGAACTTTAGGCTTTCAAGAACCAAGTCAGCACGATGATCATTAACTGAACGTTTCCGGTTCTGGCTGCTGAACGGCTGGCAGGGAGCGCAGACAACCAAGAAATCAAGTCGTCCAGAGAAATCAATATCTTTCCTTAAAGATACTGGATTCAGTGTGCGGATATCGGATTGAATCAGATGAACTTCGGGGTGGTTAAGACGGTAGGTTTTACAAGCGACTGGATCATTGTCAACAGCAGCAAGTACGGCTATTCCCTCTGCCTTCAAGCCTTCTGTTACGGCCCCGGAGCCGCAGTAGACGTCAATTGCATTGAATTCACACTTGTTAGCCATTCGACCATCCATTAGCTCTAGATTCATTAATCTACGGCCGGACAAAAGGTTCCTATCAAGCTTTGTATATACAGTCGTAATGTCGTGAGTGCAATGGGAAAATCAGCAAATTTTGGAGAGCAGAACATTCGACTACCCTAATCAATATTCTTGTCCGCACCGCCCTTTGATAAGTTAACACTGTCCATTGTGCATGCCTCATTGTTTACAAACATAACAACCAGACAGGCCATCATTACAAGAATAAAAACCCTTCCCTTAACTTTTTCACCACACTGTCTTCCTACGACATTCCCGCGCCTCACCTAGTCAGAATATCCATGCATTTCCTGTTCATACTCCTTGACGAAGCGGCAGGATGACGCAGAAGATCGTGCCCTGGCCCGGTTCGCTCAAGACCTCGATCTCGCCTCCGTGGTCCCTGACGATGCCGTAGGATACGGCCAGCCCCAGACCGGTCCCCTGGGACTTGGTGGTATAGAAGGGGGTGAACAGTTTCTCCACCTGCTCTTCGCCGATGCCCGGCCCGGTATCCGCCACAGCTACCCGGCACAACCCGTCTTCCGGGTCGGCGCCGATATCCACGAAGAGCGTCCCGCCCCCTTCCATGGCCTGCAGGCCGTTCACGATCAGGTTGGTGAAAACCTGCCGCAACTGGTCTTCGTCCGCCTCGATGATGATCTCTTTCCCCCGGTAATCGCGTGTTACGGTATAGGGGTCGAGCGACACATGGTGCCCCACCTGGTCCAGGATATCCTCCAGCACCTCCCCCAGGGAAAACCGGCTGAGTTGTTTAGCGCCGCTGCGCGAGAAGGCCCGCAGATTCTTGACGATCCGCTCGATCCTGGCCACCTGGCGCATGATGGTGTCCAGTTCCTCGGGGCCGTGATCGCCGGCGCTGCTGCTCATCTCCAGGAGTTCCACATTGCCCCGGATGATGGCCAGGGGGTTATTGATCTCGTGGGCCACGCCGGAGGCCAAAAGCCCGATGGCCGCCAGGCGTTCGGCCTGGGCCAACTCCTTCTGGGCGAGCAGCAACTGTTCGTTTTTTTCCTCCAACTGGGTGGTGCGCTCGATCACCTTTTCTTCCAGCGTGTGGTTGAGCGCCAGAATTTCATGCTCCCGTTCCTTCAGCCGATGCTTCATGACGTTGAACTCGCCGGCCAGCGAGGCGATCTCATCGTGGCTGTCCACCGTGATATCAGACTGCTTCTCGCCGGCGGCGATCCGGCGGGCTCCCTCTTCGAGCGCCTTGATCGGCCGGGCCATCCTGGAACCGAGCCAGGCCGAAAGCGGGACCCCGAACAGGGTCACGAGGATCAGTACCCCGGAAAAGATGGTGTTGATCTTTGAGCGAAGCTCGGCATACGGCTGTTCCGGCATCCCCACATAGAGCGCCCCGACCACGGTTCCGCGGTAGTCCCTGAGCGGCTCGTAGGCAGTAAAGTTCCACTTGTCGAGAACGAATGCCTTGCCGTTCCATTTCTCTCCCCGGCTGATGGCGTTATACACCTCCGTGGACATCATGGTGCCGATGGCCCGTTCGCCACGCTCGTCCATCACGCTGGTGGCAATGCGGACATCATCCAGAAAAATCGTCGAACTTCCGGCCGGCCGGCCGGCACTCTCCCGGGGCTGAAAAATGACCCGCGTGATGCGGTCTACAAGCCTGTTTTCTCCATTCAGCAGTTGGCCTCCGTAAATCACGCCGGCAACGGTGCCGTCGGCAGCCATGACCGGCGCGGCGCAGACCAGGAATAGCCCACGGTTTTCGATCTGTTTGGTGTAGATCCTGGCAAGGGGAGTGGGTCTGATGGTGATATTCATCAGCGGGGGCAACTGCGGGTTCTCACGAACGACCTCTTCGGACCGCAGCAGGGAGATGCCGCTGCAAACAATCCCCTTGGAGGCATCGGAGATGATCTTTTCCGCTTTCAGCGTATCGCCCGTACTGCCGGGATTGGCGGCCCGATAGCGGACAAACCCGTAACGGTCAACCAGCGTCAGGAAGCTGAGGCGGTCGTTCCGGAGTATGGCCTGGAGCGGGAGAGCGGCTGGCAGGTTTTTATTGTCGCGCAGGGCGGCCGACAATTCCGGGGACAAACCGGCCAGGCGGATAACATCGCTCAGGCGCGCCAACTCGCCCAGGAAGATCTCGTTGGCCGAACTGAGGTTTGTTTCCACCGTCTGTTGGGTCTCGCTGAGGAAACGCGTGATAATGATCGAAGAGCCGATCACCCAACAGACGGCGATGGCAGCCACCATCGGCACCATGGTGCCGATCGTCAGCTTGAAGCGTATCGAGGAGGTGCGCAGGAATTTCATACCGCCTCACGCCCACTCGTGCCGTTTGTCCGCCATTTATTCGGCCCGACCGGCATTCAGGCCGAATTCTACGATCTTGCGGTCCAGCGTCTTGCGGGAGATGCCGAGGATCTCTGCCGTGCGGCTCTTGTGGAAACCGGTCCGCTTCAATACTGCCTTGATATGCAGACGCTCCACCTCATCCAGCGCCACCAGGGGTGGCACTCCCTGGGGAACGGCCGCCGGTTCGCGCCGCCTCCCGATTGGAAGCAGAGCGGCGCTGATCGTGTTGGAACGGGCCAGGATGACGGCGCGCTCCATGACGTTTTCCAACTCGCGCACATTGCCCGGCCAATCGTAGTCCATCAGCATCGCCAGGGCCTCATCCTCGAAATCACGCACCTCCTTCTTCATCTTGGCGGTGTAGATATCCAGGAAATGGCGCGCAAGCGGCTCGATGTCCTCGCGCCGTTCGCGCAGAGAGGGGAGATTGATGGTGATGACGTTCAAGCGGTAATAGAGGTCTTCGCGAAAACGCCCGTCCCGGACCTCGTTCGCCAGGTCCTTGTTGGTGGCGGCGACAAAGCGCACATCCACCTTGCGGGCCCTGGTCGTGCCGACGGCGATGAAATCCTTTTCCTGGATGACCCGGAGCAGCTTGGCCTGCACCGTCGGGCTGACATCGCCGATCTCGTCCAGAAAAAGCGTCCCGCCGTCCGCCTCCTCCACCAGCCCCTTCTGGTTGATCACCGCCCCGGTAAAGGCTCCGCGCACATGGCCGAAAAGCTGGCTTTCCAGGAGGGTATCCGAGAGGGCGGCACAATTGAGGGAGACAAACGGTTTGCCGGCGCGCGGGCTGTTGGCGTGGATGGTGCTGGCGATCAGTTCCTTGCCGGTGCCCGATTCTCCCAGGATCAGGATGTTGGCATCGCTGGAGGCAACCTGCAGGGTCAGGTCGTACACCTCGCGAAAACGGGCGCTCCTGAAAACCATTGTTTCGGCACGGCCGGTCCCCCGCTGCAACTCCTTGCGCAGTATCAGGTTTTCATTGGCCAGCCGGTGGTGGTCCAAGAGCCGCTCCAGAACCGTCAAGAGCTTTTCTTTGGGAAACGGCTTGGTGATATAGTCGTAGGCCCCCAGTTTGATGGCCCGGACCGCATCGTCGATCGTGCCGTGGGCGGTCATGATAACCACCGGCACTTCCGGGCGCTCGCTGCGGAGATGTTTGAGAACCTGGAGGCCGTCCATGTCGGGCATGCGCACATCCTGGAGGATCACATCGCACTCCCCGGCCTCCGTCGTTTTTACGCGCTTCAAAAGCTCGTTGCCGCGCAGAAAGGTCTCGACCCGGTAGCCGTTCGCACTCAGGAGCTTATCGAGATAGCGAAGGATATCCGCTTCATCATCACATACAAACACCACTGGCATACCACGTGCTCCTTGTACCGGGATAGAGCCGGCTTTCCTCCGGCCTCCCGTGTGAATCAGTGAGAAAACAGACTCGTAATCTCTTACGTTGTGCAATGGAGGATTATAGTTTTTCCCCTTTTGAGAATAATGGGGAGAAGAGGGGCACCTGGACAAAAAGATACATCATGTAGCAAAAAGACGCAACGGTTGTTTTGTTTTGCCGTCTACCCGCTGAAACGCATACATACAAATTAAAACAATTACATGTGGTTGTAACAAATCGCCCCAAAAAGCCGGATTGGCACGCCTGTTGCCGTATACCATAAGGTTTCAAACCAGCCATATACTCAAGTACATGACCAGCGGAGGATGCAATGACAAAAGAGGGCCTTTTCCCCGGCGTTACCCGTCGAGACTTCATGAAGACCTGCATGGCCGTATCAGCCATGCTGGGGCTTCCCTACGGGATGGTTACCAAAGTTGCCCAAGCGGCCCAGAAGAGCGACAACAGGCCGACAGTGATCTGGCTCCATTTCCAGGAGTGTACCGGTTGTTCGGAATCGCTGTTGCGTTCGACCCATCCGACCATCTCCAACCTGATCCTCGATTTGGTCTCCCTTGACTACCACGAGACCCTCATGGCCGGCTCCGGGCATCAGGCCGAAAAGTCGCTGCACGACTCCATGCTGGCCAACAAGGGGAATTACATCCTGGTCGTCGAAGGCGGCATCCCCACCAAAGAGAACGGCATTTACTG
This sequence comes from Oryzomonas sp., assembly GCA_050013355.1. Taxonomy (GTDB): domain Bacteria; phylum Desulfobacterota; class Desulfuromonadia; order Geobacterales; family Pseudopelobacteraceae; genus Oryzomonas. The sequence continues at coordinate 2,098 of JBEKFJ010000121.1, read as the reverse complement.
CAAGGTATCCGGAAAAACTGCCCTGGAGTCGCTGACACATGCCGCCGAAGGCGCCGCCGCCATCATCTCCATAGGCACCTGCGCCAGCTACGGCGGCATCCAGTCCGTCGGCCCCAACCCCACCGGCGCCGTCGGGGTACGCGACATCGTCAAGGACAAGCCGATCATCAACATCCCCGGCTGCCCCCCCAATCCTTACAACTTCCTCTCGACCGTTCTCTACTACGTGACGTTCAAAAAGCTGCCCGAGCTGGATCAGATGGGCCGCCCCAAGTTTGCTTACGGCCGCAGGATCCACGAGCACTGCGAGCGGCGCCCCCATTTCGACGCCGGCCGTTTTGCCCGCGCCTTCGGCGACGAGGGGCACAGCCAGGGTCACTGCCTCTACAAGCTGGGTTGCAAGGGGCCGGCCACCTATGCCAACTGTTCGGTGCTGCGCTTCAACGATGGAGCGGCCTGGCCAGTGGGCATTGGTCACCCCTGCATCGGCTGCACCGAGCCGGACCTGCTTTTTAAAACCGCCATCGCCGACAAGGTCCAGATTCACGAACCGACGCCGTTCGACAGTTATGCCCCGATTGACCTGAAGGAGAAAGGCAAGGGACCCGATCCCCTGACCACCGGGGTCATCGGCATGGCTGCCGGCGCCGCCATCGGTGCGGGTGTCATGATGGCCAAGAAGCTGCCGGACGGTCCGGAGAAGGGAGACGATCATGGCAAAACCGAGTAGACGCCAGTTCCTCAAGATCATGGGCGCCACCGGCGCGGCCCTTCTGGCGGGCAGGAATGCCTCTGCCCATGAGGAACACATAATCAATAACGAAACCATCGGCATGCTGTACGACGCCACCAAGTGCGTCGGCTGCAAGGCCTGCATGTCGGCCTGCAAGCGGGTCAACGGCGATTACGGCAGCCTCTCCTACGAGCGCGCCAGGTTCGACACCGACGGCCTGTGGGATGCCCCCCAGGATCTGTCGGGCAGTACCCGTACCCTGATCAAGCTCTTCAAGCAGTCGGAGCAGGAATGGTCCTACGTCAAATACTCCTGCATGCACTGCCAGAAGCCCTCCTGCGTTTCGGTCTGCCCGGTCGCCGCCATGACGCGCGACCCGGAAACCGGGATCGTGGACTACAACAAGAACACCTGCATCGGCTGCCGCTACTGCCAGGTGGCCTGCGCCTTCAACATCCCCAAGTTCCAATGGGAGCGGGCGATCCCCCAGATCGTCAAATGCGACCTGTGCAAGAACACCAACCTGCCGAAGAAGGGCATCAGCGCCTGCGCCGAGACCTGCCCGGCCGGTGCGATCATGTTCGGCAAGCGCAAAGACCTGCTGGAAGAGGCCAAAAAACGGTTGCGGGAGAATCCGGGCAAGTACATGAATCACATCTATGGCGCGCACGAGGTGGGCGGCACCAACCACCTCTATCTCGCCAGCATGCAGTTCAACAAACTCGGCCTGCCGACGGTCAAGGAGGAGGCGCCCGCCGAATTCTCCGAAAAGATCCAGCACACCATCTACAAGGGCTTCATCGCACCGGTGGCGCTCTACAGTATGCTTTGCTTCATCGCGGTCAAAAATATCAAGGGGAACGATGAGGACGAGAAAGGGCATGAAACAAAAACCGACAAGGGGGGCGACTACTGATGGGACACAATGAGTATCAAAAACACGAGGCAAAGATACTGACCCCCTCGTTCATAGTCCTTCTGACCCTGACCATGATCGGGCTTGCCCTGATCGTTCTCCGCTTCGTAAAAGGGATCGGCACCGTCTCCAACATGAGCGATGGCTATCCCTGGGGGATCTGGATCACCTACGACGTCGCCACCGGCACGGCCATCGCCTGCGGCGGCTACGCCATGGCCATCTTAATCTATATCCGTAACCGCATGCACTACCACCCCATGATCCGCTCCGCCATCCTGACCAGCATGTTCGGTTACGGGCTGGCCGGCTTTTCGGTCATGGTGGATCTGGGGCGTCCCTGGAACGCCTATAACTTCTTCATCCCTTCCAAGTGGCAGGTCAACTCGGCCATGTTCGAAGTCGCCGTATGCGTCATGTGCTACACGACGGTCCTGATCATCGAGTTT
>JBEKFJ010000120.1:0-8901 GCA_050013355.1 Oryzomonas sp. | reverse complement strand
TGCTTGTGACTTCGGCCGTTGGCCTCACCCTTCGGGCGCCTTCGCGGTCCAATTTAGCAAGCTAAATTGTGCGGCGTACCGATGTACGCCTCCGCGCAATCCCTTGATTTCCTTGCCTGGACAAAAAATCCCTCCTTTCCGAACCGGAAACCAATCAATAGTTTCTCATCCGGAGTTTCCGGATGGAAACGGATTACCGTCCTGCCCCGTACGAGGCGGCAATATAATCGCCGATCTCCCTTGCGCTATCCTCGGGGATCGGCGCTCCGAAGACCTTGATCATCTTGGCTACCTCGGCCTGCCATTTTGCCTTCGGGAATATTTGCTGGGTGGTGATGTAGTCCAGGCTGTGGCAGATTCCGCAATAGCGGCGGGTCACATCCATGCCCGGCCCTTCCTTGAGGGACAAGGCCGGCGCCGGAAGCGTGATGCTGTGCCGGGCCGCTGCGCCGGCAGGTCCTTCCTCCGCGCAGGCCGGGGATGCAAAGGTTGCCATAAGCATGACCAGAAGCATTATTCTCATAATCGCTCTCCTAAACAACGATCAGGGTGTTTCTTTCGATCTTGTTCCAGAGATAGCCGGCCGGGTTCCACAGACTGTCCAATGGCTGTGATTCCCCAATGCTGTTAACGGCTCGCGCCATGACCTCATAACTGCCCGGCTTCTCAGGCATGATGGGAAAGAACCACTGTATCCACGAATGGCGGCCCATATCCTTCCCAAGACGTGCGGGACGCCAATCCCTGCCGCCGTTGACGGAAACAAGGACCTCTTTGATGCTGTAGCCGCCCGAGAATGCGATCCCCATAAGCTCGACCGGCTGTCCGGCCTTGAGGCGGCTTCCGTCCTGCGGGTCGATGAGCAGGGAACGGGTGGTCATGCGGTTGATCGGGGTGGTTTTGGCGGGGACGGAGCCGGGTTCGACACATCCGCAGGCATTGTCCGGGATCCGGTAGGCGCTTTTTTTCCAGAAACCTTCAAACGGCTGGGCCGTTACCTCGATATCCGAGAGTGATTTCACCCAGTAGGTGGCATACCAGCCCGGCACCACCAGCCGGACCGGAAAGCCGTTCAGGAGGGGCAGTTCCTGGTCGTTCATCTCATACGCAACCATGATTTCATCCTCCAGCGCCTTGTCCAGTGCCAGACTTTTCGCAAAGCCCGGCACCGTCGGCAGGGGAGGCCTGTCCAATCCTTTGAAAACCACTTCCAGCGAACCTGCCTTGATGCCGGCGCTCTTGAGGACATCCCTGAGACGCACCCCGCCCCAGGTTACGTTGCCCATCGCCCCATTCTGCCACTGCCCCCCGAAGACCGGCGGCTCAAAGAAGCTCCTCCCGTTGCCGGCGCACTGTATTACAGCAGTGTAGCTCATCTTTTCAAACTTCTTCAGGTCGTCCAGCGACAGGGAAAGCTCTTTTTCAATATTGCCGTGCACGGCGAGGCGCCATGTCCCCAGGTCAACCGACGTGGGTATGTTAGCCAGGTGCCAGCGCACGAACAAGGCATCATTGGGCGTTATCAGCTCCCTGAAGTATGACAGCGGCGTCTCAAGCTGCGGGGGACGCGACGTCAGGAGCAGCAGGTTGGCTTTTTGCGGATAGGTCGCGAATCTCCGCTCGCTCGCGTACAGCAGGGGGGGGATAGTGCCCGTAGCAGCCATTGCCGTTGTAACGCCAACCGCCTTCAAAAAATCCCTGCGGGTGATCCCTGGAAGTTGCATGGCAGCCCCCCTGTCTGTCCGTTAACCGACAAATCGCGGCGATCCTCGCACTTTCGCGCGAAGTGTTGCCGAGCGCTATTGCTAGTGTCCCGTGCGGTTAGTTGTGGGAAGTAATTCCCTAGCTATTTTGGCTGGTGCCAAGGCGCGGCGACGCAGGTGTAGCTGGCTGGGTCTACATCGAGGAGTCGCAACGATGGCAGCGGTCAAAAGAGCCGGAATTACGAGTACGAACTAACCGGATGGTACACTAGATGATACCAAAAGTTATCGGTTGCGCAACGGGGCAACCAGGCGGGGAGAATATTTTTTTGTTTTTGGCGCTCATTTCACCTCCACGTTCCTGATCCTGATCGGCCGCCAAGCGGGGAGATGACGTGCAAACCGGATATCAAGTTTGCCTGATTGTAAAAAATCTTTCATCGGGCTTGCGATAAGTGAGTTATTTAGTGTATGTTTCTGAAAGATTACCCAGATGAGAGGTACATATGACCAAAGCAGACATCGTGGAGAATGTATCCAGAACGTGCGGATTTGCCAAAAAAGAGTCCTACGACCTGGTAGAATCGGTTTTCAGCATCGTCAAGGCCACGCTGGAAACCGGCCAAGAGGTAAAGATCTCGGGCTTCGGCAAGTTCGAGGTCAAACAGAAGAATGCCCGCCGCGGCCGGAATCCGCAGACCGGAGAATCGATTATACTCGATCCCAGAAGGGTGCTCACCTTCAAGCCGAGCAACCTGCTGAGGGCGGCAATCAACGGCGATGCGGAGCCGGAGTCGGCGTGAAGCGGGTTCAACTCGGCTCTACCGGCATCTTTCCGCTCATCTACGGCACCCTCCTCCTTGGCCCCCTCCAGGCGGACTTTGCTTCCATCGATGGGGCAGGCTCAACCGCCACGCCTTGAGCAGGGAATCACCATGCGCGACACGGCAGGCCTCTACGGGACCTATCCCCATGTCCGGGAAGGGCTGAAGGGGTGGCGGGTGAGGTGACCGACCCATGCCGCTGACGCAGCTGGCGCCCATGAGCACATAATGCCGATTGCAAATCAAGGATGAATCAAGGTGGCGAGGATTGAGGCGACGAAGGCGTACAGGCAGTACGTTGAGGGCCGAAGACGAGCCAACAAAGATAGCGCCTTGATTTGGAATCGGAATAAGACGGCCCGGCCGGTCCATGGACCGGCCGGGCCGTCTTCGTTTCCCGGTTTCACAAAAAACCGACTATTTCTGGTTAATCCCCGAGAGCTGCCACGGGTTGTTGCCCACCGGCCTGGTAAACGTCCAGAACTCCTCGAACTTTACCGGATCGGTCTTGCTTCCCTCGACCACCTGGCCGCTCGTGTCGTCGGTCGTATAGTCCAGCAGATTGGCGTAGATCAGGGCCGTGACATAGTCCTGGCCCGATTCCTGCCACGCCTCGCTGACCTCCACCTTGCGCACGGCGATATTTTCCAGCCGGTTCACCCTGTGTTCACGCAACAGCCGGTCGATATCCCCCTGAAAGATCCGCCGCATCTCCGGGGTCAATAACGAGGTCACACTGCCGAGGTCCCTGTTCATCCAGGCGCCCTGGATCTTGAAAAAGATATCCATGGCCACGTCCGGGAAGCGTTGTTCGTCAAAGCCCGGGTCCATCTGCCTGATATGGGAAAGGCCCGCTGCCAGGTCGCCGGCCGTGTCGGCGTAGGCGGGCGTTATGGACCGCGGCGCCTCCGGCTCGGAGTACCCACCCATGGCAGAGGGATTCTGGTAGGTGGCCGCTTCATCGCGCCTTCCCTTCATCATCCGGTAGACCAGGTAGATGATGCCGCCGATCAGGATGATCTCGAACAGCCCGATCCCGCCGCCAAAACCTCCTCCGCCGAAGCCGAGGCCGCGGAACAGCATGCCGCCCAGCATGCCGCCCAGCATGCCGCCGGCCATGTTGCGCAGGAAACCGCCGCCGAAGGGTTGGGGAGACTGGTAAGGCGACGGCGAGAATGGCCGGGGCGCGGCCTGCTGATTCTGGCCGGGTTGCGAATAGGGTGATACAGGCTGGGAATAGCTGCGCGACCCGCGGCTGCCGAGCGATCCGCCGCCGCCGGCGCGGGCCTCCGCGTTGACGGCAACGAGCGTTGTGCCCGCCAGCAGGGCCATCAGGCTGAAAATAACCACCAACAGAGATCTATTTCTCATCAGTACTCCTTTTTTGTATGAGGATTTCTTTGCTCAGAGGGTAATCACTGCCGTGCCATATGTCAATGCAGGGCGACGTGCGCCCCGGTGTTATGGGACATAAAACCAAAAGCAGTTGTGCCTTCCTCTGTGTCTCTGTGCCTCTGTGGCAGATATTTAATCCAGGTTTAATTCCTCGGAACTTCTGCTACGAACTGACTGCACGGGACGCGAGCATTACCCGATACCGTTGAGTTGTTTGCGCAGTTCCGGATGGTTTGGCACGTAACGCTCCACAAAACTCCAGAAGGCGGGGCCGTGGTGCCGAAGCTTCATGTGGCTGAGCTCGTGGATGAGCACATAGTCGAGGCACGCCAAGGGCGCCTTGATGAGGTTGAGATTGAGCGTTATGCGGCCGGTGCGGTACGAGTAGCTTCCCCAACGGCTTTTCATGGGGCGGATCACGATGGGGGGAAGGGGAAGGCCTTCAGCCTCCATCCTCCGGTGGCACTCGATTTCCCGTTCCCGGAATATGCTCAGCGCCTGGTTGTGGTACCAGGCATCGGTGAGCCGGCGGATATTCAGCGCACCCGGTTCGTCCGGAGCCGCGACCACCAGCGAATCCCCTCTGAGCGCAACCGATTCGGCCGCGCCCTGCTCCAGGATTAATGCATACCGCCGGCCTTGGAACAAAAAGGCCGCACCGCTGTCATAGCTCTGGGAAGGAACGGGTGGCCTGCCGTCGAACTCCCGCCACACCTTGACAATCCATGTCGCCCGCCGGGAGACGAAATCCCGGATAACCCCAAGGGACGCCCGCAAAGGAGCCCTGACGACCACCGACTTGTCCGGCCTGACCGTCATGCCCAGGGTCCTTCGCCGGGAGTGGCAATACTGGAATGGGATTGCCATGCCATTACATTCGACTGAATCACGGCGCAGTTGAGCCTGATGGCGCCGGTACGGCTCTCTGGCAACGGTCACGATCTTCCCTGCTTGATCCAGCCGATCAGGCCGCCCACGGCGTAGAGGAGCCCCATGGGCACGACCCAGGCAACGCAGAGCCAACCCGACAGCTTCAGGCGTTTCGTCGTCAGGGTTTCGATGGCTTGACGGTAGTCTCTTTCTATCCTGCCGAAGCCGTCATCCCCCTCCTTGCCGATCCTGTAGGCCTTGCGGATGCCGGCGATCCATGGGGCATACCCCTGGGTACGGGCGGCCTCGAAGATCTTCTCTGGGGAATCCCCCACAAAGGCGAGGCCGTCGTATCTCCGTACCTCTTCCGTAACGGCGAAAATCATTGCCTTATCCACCTGACTGCGTTCCGGCATGAGGAGGCAACCTGTCGCCACAAGCATAAGCAGGTATGTGACCCCCGTCACCAGCCAAAGACGCTGCCAGCTTTTCAGGCCGTGGAAGCTTTGAACCCGACTCCAGATGCCGGAGCCGTTTTTGTGGAGAATAATATTCATGGCTGCTTTCCAAGCATCGGTGACGGTCCTTTCCGATGGTGCCCCAATGAGCCGATGGTACGCCAGAGGCGCTCAGCGGTCAAGCGGACGGAAACTATTTATAAAATCTTTAGAAATCTTAGTAGAAACTTTATGGGCATTTTACCGGCAGTTTAAACCCCTTGTGTAGGATAACGTCATTCCAAACACAAGGAGGATGTTGTTATGAACAAGATCAAACTGTTGTACGATGTCACCAGGGCCATGAAGAATCTGGAGAAGATCGAGGGTGTGCTGCAGGTGAAGGTACACAAGGATGACGAAGAGGTTTTCTCCCTGCGCAACGCGTTTGAAAAAAACGAGGCAGGGAAATCCAGGACCATGGTCTCATCGGTGCTGAACCTGGATGGCGGACAGGTCACGCGGGAAAGCACCACCGAGTTCGACCTTTCCGACCGGTGTCACCACGGCCCCGGCATGCTGCGCAGGATGTTACATGGGCACCACGGCGAGGACCGCTGCTGCGGGATAAAGGGGATGTTCAACAGGCTGTCCCTTGCTTTCGGCATCCTGAGCAGCCTGGAGGTCGAGGAGAAAGAGAACGGAGCGGCCGTGGTCTCGCTCCACCTGAGCGAAGCCCCTGGGGAACTGAGAGCGGCGCTGCTGGAAAAACTGCAGCACAAACACGACTGCCTTGCGCAACACGATTTTCTCAAGGAGTGTCACCAGGTGGAAACCTTGAACGGTGCCCTGGTAATGACGGTAAACAAGGATCGGGCCATAGAGACCATAACGGTCAACCTGGGTAGCATAGCACGCGACGAAAAAAAAGGGCCGCATACCCTGGCGGCGAGCGCTGAAGTGCTTTTTGCCTAAACCTTGCAATTGATTTCCCGATTGCGCTATCTTCAGTAACAGCTCTCCAAGACAGCGAACGGCAACGAAAGGCAGCGACGCAGGATGTCCGGTATCCTGCGTCCTGTCCTTTTTCCCGGCAAATCCGAGGTCGTCATGATGAAATTGTTCAGCCGCAACCGGCCCAGACACTTTGAGAAGGAAACCTGCGACCCCTTCAGGAAGCTGCACAGCCACTTTCACCAGCACCAACGCGAATTTCTCAGGTACCACCGCTATTTCCACTATGCGCGTCCGGTGGTGCTTCTTTTCAACCTGATCATCCTCTACCTGTTGTTCCGCTGGGCCGGCATCAAGGCTATCGGGATTTTCCTTGCCTCCCTGATCGCCCTCAAGGAGATAGTCGTTTTTATTTTCCTGATGCGGTTGGAAAAACGGATCATTACCCCCATTCAAGAGCTGCGGCACGGGGTGGACCAGATCGCCGCCGGCAATTATGACGTGCGGGTGGAGTGCCATTTTCCCAATGACCTGGGGCTCTTGGTCACCTCTTTCAATGAGATGGTTTACCGGCTGCAGCAGGCCGAGCAGTTGAAGGCCGAGTACGAGGAAAACAGGAAGGGCCTGATAACCAACATCTCCCATGACCTGAAGACACCCATCACGGCAATCCAGGGGTATATTGAGGCGCTGCTGGAGGGGCCGGCGATGTCGCCCGAAAAAAGGGACAAGTACCTGAAAACCATCCATCGCAACGTGTCGTACCTGAACCATCTTATTGACGACCTGTTTCTTTTCTCAAAACTCGATATGCAAAAACTGGAATTCAATTTTGCCACGGTCCACATCCGCGGCTACCTTGCCGATCTGATGGAGGAATATCAACTGGAACTGGAAGGCCGCAACATCCCGCTTAGGGTTTCAGACGCCCTGGAAGGGGATCCAAGGGTCAACATGGACAGCAGGCGCATCTACCAGGCCATCAACAACGTCATGCGCAACGCCATAGGGCACGGACCCGACCAGGGTCTGTGCCTGCAGGTCAACCTCTACCGGAAAGACGCCCTGATCGCCCTCGATATCCGGGACAACGGGCCGGGCATCCCAGCGGACAAGCTGCCGCATATCTTCGGCCGTTTTTACCGGATCGACACGGAACGGACCAAAAATTTCGAAAGTACCGGGCTCGGTCTGGCGATCACCAAGGAACTGGTCCGGGCTCATGGCGGCGATGTCGCCGTATCAAGCCGGGAAGGGGAAGGAACCTGCTTTACCATCATGCTCCCGGAATCGGCGGCGAGTGAGGCGTCATGATGAAAAAGATCCTGATTATCGAGGACGATTTGAACATCGCCGAACTGGAGCGGGACTACCTGCACTTGAACGGCTACCATGCCGAAATCGTCCAGGATGGAATGGCCGGCCTCCAGATGGCCCTTTCCGGCCAGTTCGACATTATCGTCGTCGATCTGATGCTTCCACGGAAAAACGGGTACGAGATCATCAGTGAAATTCGCAGGCATCTGGAGATTCCGGTCATCGTGGTTTCGGCAAAAAACGAGGATATCGATAAAATCAGGGGACTGGACATCGGGGCTGATGATTATCTGACCAAGCCGTTCAGCCCGACCGAGTTCGTAGCGCGGGTCAAGTCGCATGCCAAGCGCTACGAACGGCTCAAGGGGAATGCCGGCAACCACGAGGTGATACTTCATAATGGGCTGGAGATAGACACCGGTTCGCGCCAGGTCTTTGTCAATGGCAAGGAGGTGCAGTTAACGACCAAAGAATACGATATCCTCCTGTTTCTCGCCTCGCATCCCAACATCGTCTTCACCAAGGAGCGCCTGCTGGACGCCATCTGGGGGAGCGGGTACTTTGGAGACACCGCGACCATAGCTGTTCACACCTACAAGATCCGCAAGAAGATCGAATCCGACCCTTCGAATCCGGTGTATATCGAAACCATCTGGGGGACAGGGTACCGGTTTAAGCTGTAATACTAATTTCAAATCAAGGCGCTATCTTGACGAGGCTTCCGGCCTCCCTTTGTCGCCTCAAGCCTCGCCGCCTTGATTTCATTGTCACTTCAATCATAAAATGGCAGAGAAAAAACCATAATATTGCAAAATGAGCCGCGTTTTACCATTCAAAGGTTGCGCGGCTTTTTTTGTAAAACCATAAAATGGCATAGAGTGAGTAATGAAAGCATATTATGGCAATGCCATGGGATTCAATAATGGTGTCTTTCATGGACTCCGTCGGAGTTTGCCGAACCAGGGGATCGGCTTGAGCAAGCTGATCGACACCCTCTACAGCAACGCGGCGATAAGTCGGCCGCATCTTGCCTGTCATGCTTTGCGCCATACCTGCGGAGCCCAACTCTATCAGCAGACGCGGGACGTGAAGGTGGTGCAGGAAACGCTCCGCCATGCCACGATCGCCATGGCCGCGAAACACGGTCACATCCAGGACCGAGGGAAGGCCCGGCATACCCAGTCAATTCCCATAAAATCAGCATGGTGGCACACTGACCACCAAGCCGCCAGTAGTGCCAATTATGTATCATGGGGCTTAGTCGGGAGGTGTAATAAAATCATGCAAAATTTATTTAATTAGGGTTCATTTAAATATCTATTCCACCAACTATCTGCTACGTTGATATATGTGTAGGTATCCAGGCCCCACCGGTGGACTTGTATTCGAATTACATAAATT
>JBEKFJ010000119.1:0-10752 GCA_050013355.1 Oryzomonas sp. | reverse complement strand
ATTACGCGATACGAGGATGTAAACTAAAAATTATTAATAATAGAGGATTCACGCTATGCAATCTCCGATACGTGATGCAACACAATCAACTTCAACAGTGGTGCCCCGTCTACAGGCATCAAACCCGTCCGTGGGTCTGAAAACCGTGGCCGGGAATGCCCGCACGGCCACTACTCAACCCTTGAGCCTGCCTGAAGATGTCGTTACTCTTTCCTCCTCCAACGATGATTCTTCTCCCAGGAAGAAAGCCTCACAGCCGGTGAGCAACGAGGAAAAACAGGCGCTCTTGAGGTTAAACTCTCCGCGGAACAGATTTTCGGTTTACGGGTAGTTTTCCGGGGCGGAAAATATGTGATTCGCCGGGCAGAGCAGTTGATTGATTCATGCAATAAAGCATATAAACTGGGTACAGTTGTTGCTAGAGATAATCCGTTAAAAGCGGGTTTTTTATTGCCCGTACCGCCTTATCGGAGATGTTCACCATGGAGATGATCCGTAAGCACGCCCCAGCGATTTCAATACTGGTTGTGGAGGAGGACGATTTATCCCGCGAAATCCTTGCAACCATCATCCCGAAGAGGTTCCCCCATGCCGTCGTGTACTCGGCTGCCAACTGCAATGCAGGCCTGGACCTCATGGAAACGCACCAGCCGGATATCGTTATCACGGATATCATCGTGCCGGGGATGGACGGTATCAGGACGGCGGATCACATCCCTTCCGTCAAGCCCGGTACCAAGCTCATCGTGATTACGGCCGACTCCGAAAGGCCGGCTCGCAAAGACGCCGCCTTGTCCAGCATTACGGTCGATCATTATCTCTTCAAACCGGTCCATTGCCCGGACCTGTTTGCCGCAATAGAACAGTGCATTGCCGAGGTGGCGGGTGGGAGGGTTTGAGTCAGTTGTCCCGCCGGACGAACATGCTGAGGAGAAAGCTGAACAGGCTGAAGAGCAACGCCGCCACGAAAGCGGTGGCGAAGCCGGATACCCTGAAGCCGTGGACCAGCGTTGCAGCCAGGTAAAACATCAGCCCATTGATGACCAGGGTAAAAAGCCCAAGGGTCAGCACGGTTACCGGGAGGGTCAGCAGGATAATGACCGGCCGCAGGAAGGCATTTAGTAATCCGATAACCAACGCTCCTGCCAGCAGGTCCTGAAAGCGGTCGATCTGAATGCCCGGGACCAGTTTCATAACAAGGAAGAGGGCAAAGGAGTTCAATGCCCATGTGAGGATAAGGCGTGTCATGGTTTCCTCCGGGCCATCGCTGCAGCGATGGCCAGCATCATCACATCCCCAGGATCTCGGCCATGTGCACCAGGTCGTGGTTCAGTCTTTTCTGTCCCCCCTTGACGACCATCTCCAGCAGCGTAGTGGTCAGCGAGTTGGCCGATAGGCCGAGCATGACCCCCTTGGTCCCGGAGAGCAACAGCTCCACCGCTTTCAGGCCGAAGCGGCTTCCCAGCAGACGGTCGAAGACCGTGGGCGCGCCGCCCCGCTGGTAGTGACCCAGCACGGTTACCCTCGTCTCGAAGCCCGCGCAATCCTTGATGCTGTCGGCGATCTCCTGGGCATGCCCGGCCCCCTCGGCCATGATGATCAGGGCATTGGTTCGCCCCTCCTCGTAACGGCGCCGCAGTTGGTGGCACATCTCCGTCAGGTCGAGGTCCACCTCGGGCACGATGGCGAATTCCGCGCCTGTGGCGATGGCCGAGGTCGAGGCCAGGTAGCCGGAGTTGCGCCCCATCACCTCCACGATGAAGGCCCGGTCGTGGGAACTGGCAGTATCCTTGATGCAGTCCACGGCGTAGAGGATGTTGTTCAGTGCCGTATCCACCCCCAACGCCATGTCGGTGTACGGGATGTCGTTATCGATGCTGGCCGGGATACCGATCACCGGGAAACCCAGCATGTCGAGGGCATGGGCGCCGCAGAGCGAACCGTCGCCGCCGATCACGATCAGCCCTTCCACCTTTTCCCTCAGCAGGTTGTCCAGCGCCTTGCGGCGGCCCTCCTCGCTACGGAATTCCGGGGAGCGGGCCGACTGCAGGAAGGTGCCGCCCCGCTGGAGCACCCCGGAAACGGCCCTGCTCGTCAGCACCAGGTAGTCGTTCTTCAATAGCCCGGCAAACCCCTTGCGGTAGCCGATCATCTCCACGTCATTGGCGATGGCGGTGCGCGCCGCGGCGCGTATCACGGCGTTCATGCCGGAACAGTCACCGCCGCTGGTAAGAATGGCGAGTCGCTTCATGGTCAGGAATCTCCTTTATTGGGCTAGTGCTGTTTTTATGGTAGTTTCTTTCTTGCGCGCAACCACTCCATCCGTTCCAGGATGTTCTTCTCATAGCCGTGCCCCTTGGGTTCGTAGAACTTCCGTCCGGCCAGCTTCTCCGGTAGGCATTCCTGTCCGGCGTACCCTTCCTCGTAGTCGTGGTCGTACCGATACCCCTTGTGATACCCCAAATCCTTCATCAGCCTGGTGGGGGCGTTGCGGATGTGCAGGGGGACGGGGAGGGCGCCGCTCTTTCTGACCTCGGACAGGGCGGCGTCGATGCCGGCGTAGGAGGCGTTCGACTTGGGGGCCGTTGCCAGGTAGGTGACCGCCTGGCCCAGTATGATGCGCCCCTCGGGCAGGCCTACGAACTGGAAGGCCTGAAGGGCCGCAACCGCCACCTGCTGGGCCCGCGGGTCGGCGTTTCCGATGTCCTCGGAGGCCAGAACGATCATGCGCCGCAGGATGAAGAGCGGGTCCTCGCCCGCCTCCAGCATGCGGGCCAGCCAGTAGAGAGCAGCATCCGGGTCGCTGCCGCGCAAGGACTTGATGAAGGCCGAGATGACGTTGTAATGCTCTTCACCCCCCTTGTCGTACAAAAGGGCTTTTTTCTGCAACGCCTCCTGCACGGTCTCCATGGTTATGACGTTGTCCGTCGTAAGCCCCGCCGCCACCTCCAGGGTATTCAGGGCGATGCGGGCGTCTCCGCCGCACTGGTCGGCCAGAAACACGAGCGCATCATCGTCGGCCGTGAGCCCGAGGCTGCCGAGTCCCCGCTCCGTGTCGCTCAGCGCATAGCGCAGGATGGTCCCGACCGTGGCTGCATCCAACTGATTCAGGGTCAGGACTCGGCAGCGCGAGAGGAGCGGCGCGATCACCTCGAAGGAGGGGTTTTCGGTGGTGGCGCCGATAATGGTGACGACACCCTTTTCCACGTAGGGGAGAAAGGCGTCCTGCTGGGATTTGTTGAAGCGGTGGATCTCATCCACGAAGAGGATGGTGCGGGCGCCGCGGGCGGTGTACCCCTCCGCTTCGCGGAAGATTTCGCGGATCTCCTTGACGCCCGAGAGGATGGCGGAGAAGAAGATGAAGTGGGATTTGGTTTCCCGCGCAATGACATGGGCCAGGGTGGTCTTGCCGCAGCCGGGCGGGCCCCAGAAGATCAGCGAGGAGAGGTTGTCGGTCTCGATCATCCGCCGCAGGATGCGCCCTTCGCCCAGCAGGTGCTCCTGCCCGGTGAACTCGGCGATGCTGCGCGGCCGCATGCGCTCCGCCAGGGGGGCGTTTGACGGAACCGGTTGATTTCGCGGACTGTCGCCTGAGGAATCCCAAAGGGTAGGTGTCTTCATGGTGGGTATCACTCTCAGGCCAGGTCGCGCCGGCTGTGGCGGCCGACCTTCTCGGGCTTGACGTCCCAGATGTCCCGGGCATACTCGGCAATGGTGCGGTCGCTGGAGAATCTGCCCATGCCGGCCGTGTTGAGGATCGACCTGCGGGTCCATTCATGGGGGTGCCGGTAGAGCCTGTCCACCTCGTCCTGGCAGGCCACATAAGAAGCATAATCGGCCAGGAGCAGGTAGGGGTCATTGCCCAACAGGCTGTCCACAACCGGTTTGAACAGGCCGGGATCGCCCGGCGAAAAGGAGCCGTTGGCAATCATGTCCATGGTTTGCTGCAACTCCGGGTTGTGGCAGCAGTAATCTGCGGGGCGGTATCCGGCGTGTTTCAGGCTGTCCACCTGCTCTGCGTTCATACCGAAGATGAAGATGTTGTCGCGGCCGACCTCCTCCATGATCTCGATATTGGCGCCGTCCAGGGTCCCGATGGTCAGGGCGCCGTTCAAGGCGTACTTCATGTTGCCGGTGCCGGACGCCTCGGTCCCTGCGGTGGATATCTGCTCTGACAGGTCGGCTGCGGGAAAGACGATCTCGGCCAGTGAGACGTTGTAATTGGCAAGGAATACCACCTTGAGCAGGTCATGGGCCGCCGGATCGTTGTTGATGACCTCTCCTATGGCATTGATCAGACGGATGATCAGCTTGGCCATGAAGTAGGAAGGCGCTGCCTTGCCGCTGAAAATGACCGTTCGGGGGGCAATGTTCAGGCCGGGATTGGCCTTGATGCGATTGTAGCGGGTGATGACATGGAGAACGTTGAGCAGTTGCCGCTTGTACTCATGCAGACGCTTAGTCTGGCAGTCGAACAGGGTGTCGGCAGAGACCCGGATGCCGTTGTTGCGGTAGATATGGTCTGCCAGCCTTTGCTTGTTGGCGTGCTTGATCGCTTGCCACTGCTTCTGGAAATCCCGGTCATCGGCCATAGCACGCAGATTTTGCAATTCATCCAGGTTGGTGACCCAACCGTCCCCGATCGTGGAAGAGATCAGGTCCGACAGCCAGGGGTTGGCGTATTTGAGCCAGCGCCGCTGGGTGATGCCGTTGGTCTTGTTGTTGAAGCGTTCCGGCCAGAGGGCGAAGAAGTCGCTGAACAGGCTGTTCCTCAGTATCTCGCTGTGCAGGACCGACACGCCGTTGACGGAGTGGCTGCCCACAATGGCCAGATGTGCCATTCGGATATGTTTTTCCCCCTCTTCTCCCACAATTGACATGCGACGTAGCCTGTCGCTGTCGTTGGGAAACCGGGTCCCTGCTTCCTTGAGGAAATGGTCGTTGATCCGGTAGATGATCTGCAGGTGGCGCGGCAGGATGATTTCCAGCATGCGCACCGGCCACTTCTCCAGGGCCTCGGGCAGGATGGTGTGGTTGGTGTAGGCGAACGTCCTTACGGAGAGGTCCCAGGCCGCTTCCCAGGAAAGCCGCTTCTCATCCAGCAGAATCCGCACCAGTTCCGGGATGGCCAGGGTAGGGTGGGTGTCGTTGAGTTGGATGGCCACCTTTTCGGGCAAGAGCAGGAGATCATCGTGTTTCTTGGCAAAGCGGTAAAAGATATCCTGCACCGTGGCCGACGCCAGGAAGTATTCCTGGCGCAGGCGCAACTCCTTGCCTTCGGCCATGTGATCGGCCGGGTAGAGCACCTTGGAGATGTTTTCGGTCTTCATCTTGGATTCGACTGCGCCTACGTAATTGCCCCGGTTGAAGGATTCCAGCTCGAATTCGCGGGTCGATTTGGCGCTCCACAGGCGCATGGTGTTGACCGTCTGGTTGCCGTAGCCCGGCACCGGCACGTCATAGGCCAGGGCCATGACGTCATGGGTGTCGGCCAATGTATGGCGTTTTTCCCCGTTTGCGTCGCTGTGTTCCTCTACCCGGCCTTCATAGCGAATCTTGTGCAGATGTTCCTGGCGGCCGAACTCCCAGGGGTTTTCGTAGCGGAGCCAGTTGTCCGGCACCTCGTATTGGGCGCCGTCGATGATCTTCTGGTAGAACATACCGTATTCGTAGCGGATGCCGTAGCCGTAGG
The DNA here is from genome assembly GCA_050013355.1 of Oryzomonas sp. Taxonomy (GTDB): domain Bacteria; phylum Desulfobacterota; class Desulfuromonadia; order Geobacterales; family Pseudopelobacteraceae; genus Oryzomonas. The sequence goes on along the minus strand of JBEKFJ010000119.1, from coordinate 5,060 downwards.
CCGGCAGGCTCATGGTGGCCATGGAATCGAGAAAACAGGCCGCCAGCCGTCCGAGGCCACCGTTGCCCAGCCCCGCATCCCACTCGGTCTCGGCGATGTCCTTCAGGTTGATTCCCATCTCCATGAGGGCGTTTTCCCATTCCTCCATGACCCCGAGGTTGATCAGGCTGTTGCCCAGGGTCCGGCCAACCAGGAATTCCATGGAGATGTAGTAGACCCGCTTGGCGTCATTGATGTAGTAGGATTGCTGGGTGTCGAGCCAGCGTTCCGCCAGCATGTCCCGCACGGCAAAGGCAAGCGCCAAGTACAGGTCGGCCGTGGTGGCGGAGTACTTGTCCTTGACCAGGGTGTACTGGAGATGCCGCATGAACGAACGCTGCAGATCGGTAGCGGTCGGCTTTTGGGAAGAATCGGGGACGCTTTCTGCTGTGATCATTGGTTCATTCCTTGATATCCTGTATTCGGTAACGGGCGGATACGCAGTATAACATTTTAGGTATCTAATGCAACATCCGCTCGCGATCTACATAAACAGGTTGTTGAAAATCTACTGCGGGGTACGTGTCCTGTGCGGTTAATTCATTCCTTGTAATTCCGGTTCTTTTAGCCCCTGGCTGCGTTACGGCTCCTCTGCATAGTCCTTGCTATGCCTTCGTCACCGTGCCTTGCCAGGAACTAAAACTCCTCGGAATTACAGCGGCGAATCAACCGCACAGGACACTGTTCTGCGGCGTTGCCACTCACTCGAAAGCGGTGGCGTACCGAGGGGTACGCCTCGCATCCTCCCTCGCTTGCGCCTTGCATAACAGCCTCCTCATGACGATTTTCATCAACCTGTTAAAATCACCGGGAAAGTCTTCGGATTCCGGGTTGACACCGGTCGGCATATATACTATCGTTTATATCCTTTATCCGCGTCAATCGGCTGTTTGGCGCCATGAAAATTCAAATCGTCGGGGATGATACCATCATGCGCAGCGACACCATCAAGCAGGGACTCGAACGAACACCGCACCGGGCGCTTCTCAAGGGAACCGGCGTTCCCGACAGCGCCTTTGAAAAGCCGTTCATCGGCGTGGCAACCAGCTTTACCGACCTGATCCCGGGCCATTCCGGCATGCGCGACCTTGAACGCTTTATCGAGAAAGGCGTCCATACCGGCGGAGGCTATGCCTTCTTCTTCGGCATCCCCGGTGTCTGCGACGGCATCGCCATGGGGCACAAGGGTATGCATTACTCCCTGCCGACCCGCGAACTGATCGCCGATATGGTCGAATCAGTGGCCGAAGCACACCGGCTTGACGGCCTGGTGCTGCTGACCAACTGCGACAAGATCACCCCCGGCATGCTGATGGCCGCCGCACGCCTGAACATCCCCTGCATCGTCGTCACCGCCGGCCCAATGATGAGCGGCCGCGCCCAATCCGGCCGCAAATTCTCATTCGTCACCGACACCTTCGAGGCCATGGCCCGCTACAAGGCCGGCGTGATCGACGACAAGGAACTCAAGATCTGCGAGGACAACGCCTGCCCCGGCATGGGCTCCTGCCAGGGGTTGTTCACCGCCAATACCATGGCCATCCTTACCGAGACCATGGGGATGAGCCTGCCGCGCTGCGGCACCGCCCTGGCGGTCTCGGCCCTCAAGCGGCGCATCGCCTTTGCCTCGGGCGAGAAGATCGTCGAGTTGGTGCACAACGATGTCAAGCCCCGCGACATCCTGACCCGCGCGGCCTTCGAAAACGCCATCCGGGTCGATCTGGCCCTGGGGGGCTCGTCCAACACCGTGCTGCACCTTTTGGCCATCGCCCGGGAGGCGGGGGTGGACCTGCCGCTGGAGACCTTCGACATCCTGGCCAAGGATACCCCGCAACTGGCCTCCATGAACCCGGCCGGGGAATATTTCATGGAAGACCTGGATGTGGCCGGCGGCGTCAGCGGCGTGCTCAAACAACTGGGCGACAAGATCAAGGACGCGCCGACCCTGTTCGGCCTGACCACCCATCAGTTGGCGGCCAGCATCGCCAACGTCGACGAAGAGGTCATCCGCCCCCTCTCCAACCCGATCAAGAAAGAGGGGGGCATCGCCATCCTCTACGGCAACCTGGCTCCCAAGGGGGCGGTGGTCAAGCAGTCGGGCGTGTCGGCAGCCATGATGCAGTTCGAGGGCACGGCCCGCTGCTTCGATGCCGAGGAAAAGGCCATGGCCGCCATCATGGAGGGAAGGATCATCCCGGGCGATGTGGTGGTGATCCGCTACGAGGGACCCAAGGGCGGCCCCGGCATGCGCGAGATGCTGGCCCCCACGGCGGCCATCATGGGCATGGGGCTCGGCGATTCGGTAGCGCTGGTGACCGACGGCCGTTTCTCCGGCGGTACCCGTGGCCCCTGCATCGGCCACATCTCCCCGGAAGCGGCCGAAGGGGGTCCGATTGCCCTGGTGCAGGAAGGGGATCGCATCCTTCTCGATATCCCCAATCGCCGGCTGGATCTGCTGGTTGACGAAGCGACGCTGGCCGCACGCCGGGCTCTCTGGAAGACGCCCGAGGCCAAGATCAAGACCGGTTGGCTGGCGCGCTACGCCAAGGTGGTCACCTCGGCCCACACCGGCGCCGTGACCACGGCTGATTAACCTTTGTTTCCGCCTGCAACCCGCGGAAACAAAGCCTAACAGGCTGTTGAAAATCGTCGCGAGGAGGCCGTTATGCAAGGCGCAAGCGAGAGAGGAAGTGAGGCGTACCCCTTGGTACGCCCCCGCTTGTGATCGAGTGGCAACACAGCAGAACGGCCCCGCAGTAGATTTTCAACAGCCTGCCAAAGGAGGAACCATGGAAACGCTTCCGTACAGGTCGGTTGTTTCCGCCCTACATGTCCATGCTTCAGTGACGGCGCGAATCGATAGGTTTCGATAGTACGTCACAAGCGCCGCAAGGGGTTTGTGTCGCTCATTTCAATCATCCTTACATTCAGAGGTAACATCCATGAAAATGAACGGTGCACGAATATTGCTGGAATGTCTCAAAAAGGAAGGCGTGGATACGGTCTTCGGTTATCCCGGAGGCACCGTGATCAACTTATACGACGAACTCTTCAGCTTTAAGGATATCCACCACATCCTGCCGCGCCACGAACAGGCCGGGACCCATGCGGCCGACGGCTATGCCCGCGCCACCGGCAGGGTCGGCGTCGCCATCGCCACCTCCGGGCCCGGCGCCACNCTACATGGACTCGATCCCCATGGTGATCGTCACCGGCCAGGTACCGACGGCGCTGATCGGCAATGACGCCTTTCAGGAGGTCGACATCATCGGCATCACCCGCTCCTGCACCAAGCACAGTTTTCTCGTGCGGGACGTGAAGGACTTGGCCATGATCATGAAAAAGGCCTTCTACATCGCCCGCAGCGGCCGCCCCGGTCCGGTGCTGGTAGACCTTCCCAAGGACGTGCAGATCGCCCAGACCGAATTCGTCTACCCGGACACGGTGGAGATCCGCAGCTACAAGCCGAACCTGGAAGGGCATCCCCGCCAGGTGGAAAAAGCGGTGGCAATGCTGCTCGAATCCCACCGGCCGGTGATCTACGTCGGGGGTGGGGTTATCCTGAGCAATGCCGCCGATGAGTTGACCAACCTGGCCCGCAAACTGTCGGTGCCGGTGACCACAACCCTGATGGGGCTCGGCTCGTTCCCGGAAAATGACCCGCTTGCGCTTGGCATGTTGGGCATGCACGGCGCGTACTGCGCGAATATGGCCATGACCCACAGCGATCTGATCATTGCCGTGGGCGCGCGCTTCGATGACCGGGTGACCGGCAAGATCGCCACGTTTGCGCCCAGTGCCAAGATTATCCACATCGACGTGGACCCGACCTCCATCAAGAAAAATGTGCGGGTCGATCTGCCGATCGTAGGGGACGTGCGGGACGTGCTGGCCAGGATGATCAAGTTGGCGGACAAGCAGAAGGAAAAGGCCGTTGAGCTCAAAGCGGCCCTGGCACACTGGCATGAGGATATTGCCGGCTGGAAGGCCAAGCATCCCCTTGGGTACAAACAGAGTTCGACCGTCATCAAGCCGCAGTTCGTCATCCAGAAACTGCGGGAGCTGTCCGACGATGACGCCATCATCGCCACTGACGTGGGGCAGCACCAGATGTGGACCGCCCAGTTCTTCCAGTTTATCAAGCCGCGCACGCTGCTCTCATCGGGCGGGCTCGGCACCATGGGGTACGGCTTGCCGGCCGCCATGGGGGCCCAGGCCGCCTTCCCCAAACGCCAGGTGATAGCCATTTGCGGCGACGGGGGCGTGCAGATGAACATCCAGGAGATCGCCACGCTGGTGCAGAATCGCCTGCCGGTCAAGATCGTGATCCTGAACAACAACTTCCTCGGCATGGTGCGGCAATGGCAAGAGCTGTTCTTCGACAAACGCTACTCCCAGACCTGCATGGAGTTGCCCATCGATTTCGTCAAACTGGCCGATGCCTATGGGGCCAAGGGGTTCAGCACCTCCAAGCCGGGCGAGGTGGAGACGGTCATCAAGCAGGCCTTCAAGGAAAAGGGACCGGTGATCATGGAGTTCAAGATCGCCCGCGAGGAAAAGGTGCTGCCCATGGTGCCGGCCGGTGCGTCGCTGAACGAGATGGTGTTGAATGCGTAACTGATTGAATTTGCCACGGAGCCACAGAGACACGGAGAAAGGCGTGAGACAGAAGATTCTAGGGTACGTCTGATTCTTTTTCTCGGTGTGCCTCTGTGGCTCTGTGGCAAAAATGATTCCGACTTTCCGGAGGTTTCCCCATGCAACATACAATTTCAGTGCTGGTTGAAAACGAATTCGGCGTGCTTTCCCGCGTGGCAAGCCTTTTTTCGGGACGCGGCTTCAACATCGAATCCCTGACCGTTGCCCCGACCAACGAGGAAGGGCTCTCGCGGATGACCATCGTCACCCGCGGCGACGAGCAGATCCTCGAGCAGATCACCAAGCAGCTCAACAAGCTGATCGATGTGCTCAAGGTGATCGATTTCAGCGACGGCAGCGCCATCGAGCGGGAGATGGTCCTG
>JBEKFJ010000118.1:0-9102 GCA_050013355.1 Oryzomonas sp. | reverse complement strand
GGGTGGCCCCGCAGCTCAACGCGTCTGCCGGAGCCCTCCATAAGTTAAAAGATACCGGCTTCATCGGTTCCGTGGGGACCGGTCTTGTACTCGACAATCCCAAATTCGGCCTGGCCCCGGAGATCGGCATCAATATCAACATAATGGACAGAAGCCGATTCGGGGATCAGGATTTCGGCAGCATCCTTCTCTATGGCGCCTATATCGGCCTTTTTTATCGCTTCGACTGCGGGCTTAAGATCAGCTACCGCTTGCAGCATGTCTCGAACGGACATATCTTTTACAGCGAAGGGACCCCCAACCCGGGCCTCGACATGCACCTGATCGGGGCGAGTTGGGCATTTTAGCTCTCGCAGACCCCAACATCGTAGATGAACCCATTACTCTCAAAACCCGCCATGCCGGATCTGCCGCACAAAACACCCGGCTTGCTCCGGCGGCCTGCTGCAAAATACCAATGACGGCAGGGACCCCTACGCGTGGCAACTGGAGTACATTCATCGGTACCGACGCTAAGGTTACAGGTAGTTCAGGAGCGACATCTTGGAAATTTGGGCCGTTGCGGACAGCGCCGCCTGGTATGCGGTCTGTTGTTGGCTCAATTCAGTACCGACCGTCGCCAAATCAACGCTCTGAATGTTGCCGACAACATTTTGCAGGGTGTTCTGACTATTGGTGTTCATCGTGGACATCGTGGTAAGCCGCTGCATCCGCGCGGCGACATCTACCGTGGCATTGTTGATCTGGGTTGCGCCGGCATCAAGGGCACTTGAATATTGCTGAATGTTTGCCACATTGCTCGGGGTGGCGTTGTTCCCCACCGCGGCCATCAGGTTGTCAAGCGTTCCTAGAATATCCGTCGAACCATAGCTCGGACTTGGAATCGGCGGACCTGAGGATGAGGCGCCTGGCAGGCCTAATAGGCGATCTCCCGTTATATTTACGACTTGGTACGAATTCGTGGTGACCTCGACCGAAGACTGGGTGCTGTTTCCATTGTACGTATTCGTAGCGCCCACTACACTGAACGGGGGTGTTGAAGAGTCGGTCCCCCCAAAGACATAGGTATTGCCCGACTGGGTATTGCCATAATCGATAATCTGCTGCTTAATGGTAGCCAACTGGTCATAAGCACTCTGCCGGACCGATGGGTCAGTGCTTCCACTCGTCATGGTAGACATGACCTGTTGAGCTTGCGCAATGGAACTGGAGATTCCGGTCAGGGCATCATTTGTGACGTTAAGAACGGTTGTTGCGTTGGTTATGTTGGTCGAATACTGGTTTATCGCGTTAAGAGAATCGTTGATGTTCAGTAAGGTGTTCGTCGCTGCCGGATTATCGCTCGGCTGATTGATATTCTGTTCCGATGTCGTCAATTCGGTCAGGTTATTGAGGGTAGTCTGCGCCTTCTGCAGATTGTAGATGGCGTTGTTGGCCGTCATGTTCGAGGTGATTCTCATATCGTATCCTTTCTGTTTTAACCGGGTGCGCCGATGAGCGCCAAAACCGTATCAATCATGCTGGTCGCCGTCGAAATGACCTTGGCCGAGGCCTGGTACGATTGCTGATACTTGGTGAGATTGACGAGCTCTTCGTCCAGGGAGACACCCGAATTCGATTGTTGGAGTGTGCTCAACTGGTTGCTGTAGGTCTGGTCCCGGGTGACGTTGTTCCCGCTCGTCTGGACATCCTGGCCGACCTGGGTAACCAGACTGTTATAGTAGTTGCTGAAGGTTTGTCCCGGCATGGCAGGGTTAGCGGTATTGTTGGCAAGGTCGGCGATTGCCAGGGCATTGGTGTTGTCGCTTGAGCCTGCTGGCGAACCACCGGCGGCTGCCGCGATATTACTCGTGGTGAACGTTGAATTGACGGCTATCGTCGCCCCAGTAGCCGTTGCAGGGGGTGCGGGGTTGAACAGGGCGATCCCGGCCGCGCCGGTCAGATCGGACCCAGCCTTTTGTTGAGTGTCGACCGCGGTCGCAATGGTCTGTGCCAGCGTATCGACCTGTTTCTGGTAGCCCGGAATGACGGTGTCTCGCAGGTTCAGAGTTGAGCCGAGGGTGCCCGATACCGGCGATACCACACCAATCACGCCCCCGACCGGGGTCAGGTTGACAGTGTAGAGGTTGCTCGCGGGGGCACCGGGCGTCGTCAGCGAAAATGAACCGGCTTGCGACCCGGTCACCAGGGCAGCGCCGTTATCGGCAAACTTGACATCCGTGGTGCCGTCGCTGTTTTCCGTGTAGGTGATCCCGATTTGCTGGGAAAGGTTCTGTATCGCCAGATCGCGTTGGTCTTTGATTTCGTTCGTATCGCCGCCGGAGGCTCCGATTGCCTTGATCTGGCCGTTGAGCTGGGCAATGTTCGTCAGATTCTGATTTATGTTGCTCGTTAACGCAACAAGGGACGAGTTTTGAGTTGCAGCAGCGTCAGAAAGACTTTTGCTGACAGAATTGAAGTTATCCACCAGGTTCTGGGCAGATGTCAGCACCCCCTGCCGCGCGGACGTGCTCGTCGGATCACCGGCCACATTTTGCCAGGAATTAAAAAAACCATCGATTGCCGCCCCCAAACCATCGGTGGAAACCTCGTTGAAGGCAGGTTGGATCGCCTGTAGCGCCGTTGATTGGGTTGTGTCATAGCCCTGGCTGGTCTGGGCGTTCACGAGCTCTTTTTGCAGGACAGCGTCATATGCGCGCTGTATGGAGACGACACCCACGCCGTTCCCCATGAACAAGCCGCCGGAGGGGGATGACTGGGGCGCCGTTTCGAGCACTGCCGTCTGGCGGGAATAGCCGGGGGTGTTGACATTCGAGATATTCTCGCTCGTTACGTTGATGGCTGTCTGGTATGCACTGGCAGCGCTACTTCCTATTTGCAGTATCGAATTAAGGCTCATATTCATGCCTCCCTATTAAACATGACCGATACGGATGATCTCGGCACATAGCCGCCGGTTGCCCCATACACACTCGACCGATTGACGACGCTGCTCAGAAACCCAAGCGCCATGTTCGCCGTTTTGATGAAGCGTTCCGAAATCGTGCCGTTCACGGCGTTTGTCTCCTGCACGCGTTGCGCCGCCAGGGTGAGCTTTCGGCGCAAGCGAAGGAGTTCGTTCTTCTTGCCGATGGCGGCGGCAACCATCCCCACGGTAGCATCCGATGCAACCCCCAACTTTGGCGCAATCGCGGAAATCTCCTGCAGTATCGAGTTACTATGCGCCTCGATACGTTCCGAGAGTTCTTCCTTCTGTCGATGTATCTCCGCCATAGCTTCAAGATTCATCTTCGCGAGTTCACCGGTCTCCTGTTCAAGGAGTGCATGTAGTTCCTCAAACAGATGAATCTGGCTCGTGAGGGTTTCCTCAAGTGATTTCGTCTCCATGTCGTTACATCCCCGCCACTCTGAACTCTATGTATTAAGAAGCTCGTCTCATGCCTTCCTATTGATCATGACCGACCCAACCAAGCGCTGCTGGTACCCCCCGGATGCGCCGTACACGCTGGACTGTTGAATGAGGCGGGTCAAAAAACTCATTGTGGAAGCGGCTGTTGCCGCAAAGCGTTCAGCAATCTCGCGGTTCATGACGGCGCGTCCCTGCACTCGTTGCGCCGCAGCGTCGAGCTCCCGGTACAGCCCCGGGATTGCCTTCTGCGTGGTTTTGGCGACAACATCCCACAACGTTGCATCCGGAGCAAGCCCCAGCTCGCATGCGGCCGCGGAGATCGCCTGGCTAAGCAAGCCGGTATGCGCCTCGATGCGCTCCGTGAGTTCCTCCATCAGCCGGTTTAGCTCGGCCACGGCGTCCAGGTTCATATCCCCGAACTCACGCGTTTCCCGTTCGAGGAGGCAGTAGAGCTCTTCGAGCAGCTTAAGCTGGATCGAGAGTATCTCCGTCAGGGGCTTATCATTAGCGTTGTCCCTGGACGACGGCAAGGTTTACTCCTTAGGATCCGTTATTTTGACGGAATTCCGGCTTTGCTGGCGGATGATATCCTTCTCGATCATGGGCGCCAACCCCAGGCTGTTCCGCTTGGCTGCGGCAGCGGCATACTCCTGGTCCAGCATGGAACGGAAAACCTCTTCACCATGGCCGCCGCCGGTCAGCTTATCCTTGCCCACCGTGGCCCGCATGGATTTCATCATCATGCCCGCGAAAAGGGCTTCAAAATCCTGTGACACCTTGTGGATCTGCTTGAGCTGTTTCTCGCTCAAGCCGCTTGAAGCGCCGCCCGCCTGCCGTTGCAGCTGCCGCGCCTTTTCGGCGGCAGCGTTATCGGTCAGGGGCGCTATTTGGGGAATGCCGATGTCCATAATCCATTCTTTCTTATCGCCATATCAAGCGACTTCTTGAGCGCCGACGCCGAAATAGTTTCCATCAGAAACTAAATGATGGAAAGATCCGCCTGTAGCGCACCGGATGCCTTGATGGCCTGGAAGATACCGATCAGGTCGCGGGGGGTCACCCCCAAGAAGTTTAAAGCCCGCACCACATCGCCAATACTGGCCCCTTCCGGCAGCACCATAAGGCGGCGCGACTCCTCGGTAACCTTCACATCGGTCCGGGGCACGGTTACCGTCTGGCCGCCCGAGCTGAGCGGCGTCGGCTGGGATACCTGGGGTGTCTCCTTAACGACAATAGACAGGTTGCCGTGGGATACCGCTACTGTGGAAATCCTGACATTCTCTCCCATAACGATGGTTCCAGTCCGTTCATTGAGCACCACCTTGGCCGAATTGTCCGGTCTTACTTCAAGAGTCTCCAATGCAGCTACGAAATCGACCGTACGGTTGGCGTAACTTTCAGGAATTTTGAGGATTACCGAACCAGGATCAGCAGTAGTCGCAATCTGTGAACCGAACTTGCCATTAATTACCGCCTCAATCCGGGCTGCCGTAGTAAAGTCCGCCTTATCCAGATTAAGCCGCAATGTGGTTTTGCCTGTCAGCACATTGGGAATTTCCCGCTCCACAAGTGCACCATTGGGTATGCTGCCGGCAGTAGGATGATTCTTCTGGACGCTGGACGCTTGGCCGCCAAAGGCAAAGGAGTTGGTTAGCACCGACCCCTGGGCAACGGCATACACCTGGCTGTCGCCACCCTTGAGCGGCGTCATGATCAGGGTGCCTCCGGCAATGCTCGAGGCGTCTCCCATGGAAGAAACCAGGACATCCAACTTGTTTCCCTGTTTGGTAAACGGTGGTAATGTTGCCGTGACCATAACAGCAGCTACATTCTTCAACTGGATCGAGCTGGCATTGGTCGAGAGACCCATACGTTCCAGTACATTTACGGCAGACTGGATTTGAATCAGTACCTGACTGCTGTCGCCGCTGCCGCGGAGGCCTACAACCAAGCCGTAACCTAACAACTGGTTATCACGCACTCCATCGAAGGAAGCAATATCCTTGATTCTAACAGCATGGGCATTGGAAGTCAGAAGTAGGATCAAAATTATAAAAATAACTGTTTTTCTCATACAAATCACCTTTAAGCTACATACCTTAGAAAGGCCATACCTTGTCAAGAATATTCATTAACCATCCGGGACTTTGCCGGTCGGTGATTACCCCCCGGCCTGTATAGCTTATCTTGGCGTCAGCCACAAAAATTGAATTGACGGTATTGTTTGGGCTTATGTCAACAGGCCGCACCGTACCGGTAAGAACAATTTCCTGGTCTTCGTTGTTAACCTTGACATTGCGGCGTCCCTCAATCTGAAGATTGCCGTTTGCCAGCACATCGAGCACTTTTGCCGAGATGGTTGCCGTCAAGTTATCCTGTCGGGATGTGGAACCGGTGCCGGCAAATTTGGAATCGCCACTAGCATTGATCAGTTGCGTTAAATCCATGTTATTCTTGATTATGCCGAGCTTTTCAAGCCCCAGGAGATTGGGTATGCCCGCATTGACCGAGGAAGACCGTTCCGTGTTGGTACTGGCCTGCTTGGATGCGCTGGCCGTCTCAGAGATGACGATGGTGATGATATCGCCACGCTGATAGGCTTTAAAATCCTCGGTCATACTCCTTGATGATGTCTGCCATATGGAGCCGTTGGAATAATCTGCCGGTTTATTAGTAATCTGTTCATCGAATCTGGTCGTCTTGACCTCGGCCTTCTGAACCGAGCATGCGGCGCAGGCCATTGCCAGCAAAAGATATATACTCAGTTTCATACAACGTCCTTTTTCATTAGTCTAAAAATCTACCCGCACTGTCGTTGAGTTAACTACCATGGCCGGGATGTCCTTGAGTGAACTCAGGTTCTGCACCATGATGGTGTCGCCCTCTGAGCCCGAGCCCTTGGCCTTGCCGGCAACGGTTATCTTCATGACTTCGTTCTCAGCCACAATGGTCACCATCTGGCCGGATTTGATGATGGGGACCTTTTCCACCTGGTCGGTCCGAATCGCGGCATTGGCCTTGATCGACGTCCTGGCCCGTCTGCCCACTATGGTACCCGGGTCGCGGGTATACTTCCCAGCCACAGAGGCGACATCCCGTTGCTGAACGGCGACATCCGTTCCGGAGATGATCGTGCCATAGTCGAGTTGTCGCAGGGCGACGACCATGTCGGTCAGCGCCTCCACCTCCACCTGCACCGAGGTATTGAGCACCACGCGGTCGCGCTGCCGAACCAGGACCGCGAGATTGGCGCTTCCCCACCCTTCCCATTGTTGCGGGGCAATCACCTCGAAATCCAGCGGACCTTCCGGCAGGACGGGTTTGCCGCTGATGCTCATGCGTTTGATGCGGATTTCCAGGCCGAGATGAGCCGTCTTTTGCTGGACATACCCGGACACCGCCTCGCGAATCCTGGGCTCGCCCGCGGAAAGACCCTCTTGCGTCGCGGCGGCCAGGGCCGTCGTGGGCGCCAGCAGAAGACAAAGAAGGATAACGGTAATAAATCGCTGTATCATATGTTTGTTTGTGGTCCGGCTGTTTTGGCCCGGAAGCTTGCGTGTGCGCGTTCTCAGCATGGCATAAAATCCTCTGGCATCCGATTATCGCTTCATAGTGTTGGCGGTCTGCAGCATCTCGTCGGCCGCCTGGACCGCCTTGGAATTGATCTCGTATGCCCGTTGGCCGATGATCATGTTGACCATCTCGCTCGCCACATCGACGTTGCTCATCTCCAGGAAGCCCTGGGAGATGGTTCCCATGCCGCTCAGCCCGGGCGTTGCGGTCGTGGGGTTGCCGGAAGACTCCGACTGTTGGAAAAGGTTCTGTCCCTGGGCAGAAAGCCCCGCCGGATTGGGGAACTGCGCCAGTTGGATACTTCCTATGTTTGAAGGGGTGGACTGGCCCGGCTGGGTTATTGACACGGTTCCGTCGTTGCCGATGTTGACCGTTGTGGCGTTGGTCGGGATAACGATCTCCGGGAGCAGCGGGTTACCGTCGGAGGTGACGATCCGCCCCTGGCTGTCTTGTTTGAAGGCGCCTGCCCGTGAGTATGACGTTGTGCCGTCCGGCATCAGGATCTGGAAGAAACCGTTCCCCTGGATGGCCATGTCAAGGGTATTGCCGGTCTGGGTGAGACTGCCGGCCGTGAACAGCTTGGTGACCGCGGCAAGGCGGGTCCCGAGGCCGATCTGGATGCCGGTCGGCACCTGAGTGGTGTTGGTGGACGGGGAACCGGTCGTCTTTAGGTTCTGGTACATCAAATCCTGAAAATCGGCCCGGCTTTTCTTAAACCCTGTCGTGTTGACATTGGCCAGGTTGTTGGCGATGACGTCGATATTCGTCTGCTGGCTCTGCATACCTGAAGCAGCGGTCCAAAGTGCACGTAACATGGTCTCAACTCCTCTTTAGATATAATGGATACGGATTTCTTATACTTTGCCCAGGTCGTTGGCCGCCTTGCTGGCCATGCCATCGTAGCTCAATATCACTCGCTGGCATGCGTCAAAATAACGGTTGGTTTCGATCATTTGGACCATCTCGCCGACCGGGTCCACATTGGAGCCCTCCAGATGCCCCTGCAGGATCGCCGCCTTGGCGGCCTGGGGTGTGGACTGCGGATCGGACGGCACGAACTGGGCGCTGGCCGTCTTTGTCAGATTATAGGGTTTGGGGAAATCCACCAGATTTAAGACCCCTGCGGCAACGCCATCGACGGTGATCTCTCCCTTTGCATCAATGTCGACCTTACCCCCGTTTATGTGGATCTCGCCTCCCTGCCCCATAACCGGGAAACCGTCCGTCGTCACAAGAGTTCCGTCCGCTGTCAGCCGGAAATTGCCCTGCCGTGTATAAGCGGTCCCGTTGGGGGTTGATACGGTGAAAAAACCGTCGCCGTTGATCGCCATATCCAGGGTGTTGCCGGTCTGGCTGACCGGCCCGGCAGAGTAGTCGATGTAGACATTCTCCTTTTGAAGGACCGGGTCGGCCGTCTTGGAGGGGGAAACCGCCGGCGGCGCTGTAGCGCTGGTGAGCAATCCCTCGAAGGTCATCCCGTCTTTTTTAAAACCAGGGGTATTTACGTTCGCCAGGTTATTGCTGATGATATCCATCCGCTCCATGGCTGCAATGTTGCCCGAAAGCGCAGAATACATACCACTGTTCATGTAAAACCTCCTTTAATCCCGATAGAGCTTCAACTTGCCCTTCAGCCGGACCATGGCCTGGCTGAGGAGTTGCGATATGCGCGACTCGGTCAATGCCAAGGTTGCACCGATTTCCTTGAGATTCATCCCCTCATTGTAATAGAGCGTCACTGCCAGCCGCTCTTTATCCGGCAGCGCCTCGATGGCATCACCCAACGCCTTGGCCAGTTGCATCCGTATAACCTGGTGTTGCGGGCTCTTTTCTTTCTGCTCGCTCAGCACATCCGACAGGTTGAGCGAGTTACCGTCCTCATCTTCCCAGCTATCGTCCAGGCTGATAAACGTGAGCACTTGCACATCATCCAAAAGGTCGAAGTATTCGTCGAGACTTATTGAAAGCGCCCCGGCCACCTCTTCGCTGCTGGGGTTCCTGCCCAGGGCGTGTTCGAGGATCGTTACTTCACGCTCCAGGCGCTTGTACTTCTCGCGCATTGAACGGCTCAGAATATCGCAGGAGCGCAATTCGTCAATGATGGCCCCACGCACATGCTG
>JBEKFJ010000117.1:0-9172 GCA_050013355.1 Oryzomonas sp. | reverse complement strand
CGCGCCGGGGTAGAGACGGGCCGCGGCGACCATGGCGCCCAGGCAGTCGAAATCGGCATTGGTGTGGGTGGTGATGACGTCCATCAGCGCTCCACCTCCCGAAAGCGCCGCACCGCCTCCGGGATCGTATCCTCGCGGATGTTGCCGAAGGCCAGCCGCAGATACCCCTCCAGGCCGGGGCCGAAGACCTCGCCCGGCAGGCTGAGGATGGCGGCCTCGTCAACCAGCCGCTTTGCGGCCTGGCGTCCCGTGAGGCCGGGAAAGGGATGCCGCACCCAGGCGAAGAACGCACCGCTGGCCGCCAGTTGAAAGGGATTGCCCGGCTTCAGGAACTCGGACCGGAACAGATCGTGGCGGCGCGCCATCATGCCGCGGTTGGCGGCAACCCAGGCATCCAAATGCTCCACCCCGTACCTCACCGCCTCCTGGGTGATGCGCGGCTGGCAGACCGCCATGGTATCCTGAGCCTTGAGGGCGTGGCGGATGAACGGCTCGGAAGCCGCCAGCATCCCGGCGCGATAGCCGGTCAGGGCAAAGGTCTTGCCGAAGGAGGCCAGGTGGATGAAGTGTTCGCCCCACCCCGTGCGTCTGAACAGGTCGTGGGGACAACGGCCGTCCGGGATGAACTCGTTGTAGGTTTCATCCAGGATCAGGGCGATGTTGCGGCGCCGGGCCAGCTCGAACAGGTCGTCGAGCGTCTCCGGCGGGGTGATGGCGCCGGTGGGGTTGCTGGGTGTGACGATCAGGATGGCGCGGGTCCTGGCGCTGACCAGACGCTCCATCACCGTGGCCTTCGGCAGGCCGCCCGAGGCTTCGTCGAACGGGGCGTACACCCCGCGCAGCCCCAGCATATCCAGGGCCATGGCATGGTCGAAGTAGTAGGGGGCCTGGACGATCACCTCATCTCCGGCGCAGCAGAGGGTTACGATGGCCAGCCAAAAGGCCTGGCTCGCGCCGATGGTCAGGCAAAGGTTGGCCGGCGAGATCGTTGCCCCGTATTTGCGCCGGTAGTAGTCGCAGATCGCCGCGCGCGCCTCCGGCAGCCCCTCGTCGGGAGAATACCTGGACAACAGCGGATCGTCGAGCAGGCCGGCCAGATGGGCCGTCAGTTCCCCGGCCGGAGCATAGTCGGGCACGGCCTGGCAGAGGTCGATCAATGCCAACCCGTTGTCCCGGCGCGCAGCCACCCATGCAGTGACCTCGGAGATGGGCGGAAAATGGACGTTCTCGATCAGCGTTGCAATAGGGTAACCCATGGCGAAATCCCCCTGCATGTCGGGAAATGATGTCAGAGTAGTTTATATCCGGAAACTCCGGATATAAACTACTGGTTTCCGATTCGGAAAGGAGGAATTTTTGACTCGACCTTACGGTCGCCTCCTTCGGAGCGCCTTCGCGGTCCAACTCGCTCTGCTCGTTGTCGTCCGGGCAAGGAAATCAAGGGATTGCGCGGAGGCGTACATCGGTACGCCGCACAAGCAAGCCCGAAGATTGACGCCGCTTGGGCGGAAAAGAACCCTTTCCGGACGGAAACTAAATTATACACGCTGTTTGCGGAGTTAGACATACTGTTTTACATTTGCATCCCATCTGGTATATTTTTCGGCGCAATTCTGTCGCACCGGCACACGAGTTTCAAGGGGTTGCCTGCAGCACGGCGTAATGGTATTGTCTTGCAGGTTTGCGGACCGATCTCAAGGGAGATATTGAATGGCGCTTCACGAGAATCTGAAATCACTGGGGGCCGGGGCAACGGACTATCGCTATGACCGGCCCGATGCCGGGCTGCTGGAATCATTCCCCAGCCCCTTTGCCCAGGCGGACATGAATCCGGCCAAGGCCGTCGGCACGCTGCACATCGAGTGCCCGGAATTCACCTGCCTCTGCCCCATGACCGGGCAGCCGGACTTCGCCAAAATCGTCATCGACTACCAGCCTGACCGGCTGTGCGTCGAAAGCAAGAGCCTCAAGCTCTATCTTGGCTCCTTCCGCATGCACGGCGAATTCCACGAAGCCAGCGTCAATCGCATCTGCAACGACCTGGTCACGCTGCTCGACCCGGTCTGGCTGACGGTGCGGGGCGAGTTCACCCCCCGCGGAGGCATCCCCTTCTGGCCCACGGCCGAGTACCGTAAAAAATAACATTGGAATCTGCCACGGAAGCACAGAGACACAGAGAAAACTGGGAGTAAGGCAAACAAAAAACTACGGAACTAAAACCGAAACAAGGTACTGCTTGTCTTCCCCCTTTGTCAAAGGGGGGAATTGGCCCCAGCCTTTCTTTGGGTTATAGACCCGAAAAACTACGATTCTGATTTTGTTTTGCCCCATAATGTTGTGCCTTTCTCTGTGAATCTCTGTGTCTCCGTGTCTCTGTGGCAGATGTTGATTTCCGATTTATTTACAAATTTACAAGGAGAAAACCATGTTCACCACATCCGATTTCAAAAAAGGGCTCGTCATCCAACTGGACGGCGCGCCCTGCCTGATCCTCGACGTCACCTTCCAGTCGCCGTCGGCCCGCGGCGCCAACACCATGGTCAAGACCCGCTATCGCAACCTGATAACCTCCCAGGTGCTGGACAAAACCTTCCGTTCCGGCGACAAGGTTGACGAGGCCGATTACGGCCGCAACAAAGGGCAGTTCCTGTATGCCGACGGAGCAAAGGGGGTGTTCATGGATCTGGGGACCTATGAACAGTTCGAGGTAGCCGAGGAGGAGTTCGAGGCGCTGGCCCCCTTTCTGCTGGAGGGCACCGAGGTGGTGCTGGGGCTCTTCGAGGGGCGGCTGGTCAACGTGGAACTGCCCATGACCGTGGAATTGACCGTCACGGAAACCGCGCCGGTACTCAAGAACGCCACCGCCACCGCCCAGACCAAGGAGGCCCTGCTGGAGACCGGCCTCCGGTTGCAGGTCCCGCCGTACCTGGATACCGGGGAGAAGATCAAGGTGGATACCCGCGACGGCAGGTTCATATCGCGGGCATAAGCACGGGAAGCTGGGATTCAAAAGTTCTTGACACTCCCGACACACTTCCGTAGTATTAGCTCCTCCAGGGCCTATAGCTCAGTTGGCTAGAGCCACCGGCTCATAACCGGTTGGTCCCAGGTTCGAGTCCTGGTGGGCCCACCATTTCACTTACAAGGAAATTGCGCCGGATGCCGGCAAGACTACGAACGGGACGACCCGTACCATCTATTTTGCAAGAGTGCACACCGCAGGGTTGCACTCTTTTTGTTTGTACCCTATGAAGACGCCAAAACTCTCTGATATAGTTGGAATCATTAACAAAATAGCACCTCCCGGATTGGCCGAATCATGGGACAACTCGGGATTACAGGTCGGAGACCCGGATGCCGGGATAGAGCGCATCATGGTCGCACTGGACGCCACCCCTGCCGTCGTGGAAGCCGCCCTGAGCGCCTCCTGCCAACTGCTCCTCACCCACCACCCCCTGCTGTTCAAGCCGATGAAGACCCTTTCGACCGCAACCCCTCAAGGAAAACTCGTGCATGCCGCCATCAGGGCCAACCTGGCGGTCGTCAGCATCCATACCAGCTATGACGTGGCCGAGGGGGGGCTGAACGACCTGTTGGCCGAACGCCTGGGGGTCTTCGGCTGCCGGCCGCTCCAGGCCGGGTCCGGGCAGGATCTTTGCAAGCTGGTGGTCTTCGTGCCGGGCGACCATCTCGACCGGGTGCGAACGGCGCTCTTTCCCTTGGCCGAGGCCCTGGGCAACTACCGCGATTGCTCGTTCAGCGCGCCCGGAGAGGGGACCTTTACCCCGCTGATCGGTGCTGCACCCTTCATCGGCGCCGTGGGAAGCCTGGAAATGGTCTCCGAGCAGCGCCTGGAACTGCTCATGGTGCGCAGCAACCTGCCGCGGGCCGTAAGAGCGCTTCTGGCCGCACACCCCTATGAAGAGCCGGCTTTCGACATCTACCCCTTGCTCAACGAAGGAAAACCGCTCGGACTGGGAAGAATCGGTTCCCTGGCGGAGCAGACAAACCTGGCCGACTATGCCGGGTGGATAAAAAAGACGCTGAAAGCGCCCGGCCTGCGCTTCGTGGGCGACCCCGCGGCCCTGGTCAAAAAGGTCGCCCTGTGCAGCGGCAGCGGGGCATCGCTCTTGCGCGAGGCGGCCCGCTGCGGGGCCGACGTGCTGGTGACGGGCGACGTGAAATACCATGATGCCCGGGATGCCCTTGACCTAGGCATCGCCCTGATCGATGCCGGACACTTTCCCAGCGAGATCATCATGGTGGACGACGTAGCCGAACGCCTGGGCCGGCAGTTGTCCGAAGCGGGCTACGGCAACTGTTGCACCGTGCCGTGCCGCATCGAATCCGACCCCTTGAGAGTCTGATTGATATACATCCACACATTTTAGTACCGGGAGGAAGCTGATTTGAAAAAGAGACTTGAGATGTTGGAACAGCTCCAGGAGATCGATTACCTGATCGACAACCTGAAAACCGCTCGGAATGGGCTGGCTGGAGAGATGGGCGGGATTGAGCAGGCCTTGATCGACGCCCGCCTGGAACTTGCCGGGCTGGAAAGCCGTGTGGTACAGCTCGAGCAGGAAAAGGGGGAGTTGGAGGCCAGCCAGGCCGCCGAGCAGGAAAACATCCGGCGCTCTGAGACCAACATGAAGGAAATCAAGACCAACAAGGAGTACCAGGCCGTTGGCCGGGAGATTGCGGCCGCCCGCAAACAGGCTGCGGAGATCGAAGAGCAGACCCTGCAGAAGATGGGCCTGATCGACGGGCTGAATACGGAGATCGCCAGCCTCAAGGACACGCTTGCCGACCTGGAACTGAATACCTCCCGCCGCCGCGACGAAAAGCAGGCCGAGATCGACAATATTCAGCAGGATATCGATGCCGATGTCGCCCGGCGCGAGGCAATCACCAAGGAACTGCCGGCCAGCCTGGTCAAGCGTTACAATGCCCTGCGCGGGCAGCGCCGAGGTCAGGCGGTCGCCATAGCCCGTGACGGCTACTGCCTGGGGTGCAACATGAATCTTCCCCCGCAGCTCTACAACAGCCTCTTCAGGGGTGATGAACTGATCAGTTGCCCGCACTGCCAGCGGGTTTTGATCCTGAAACAGCAGCAGTCCCAGTAGCGCTGTTGCGCAGTTTGGTTGAAGCAGGACAGATGGCCGCTCTTATTATATAAGGGAGGAAAGTCCGGGCTCCATAGGGCATGACGCTGGATAACGTCCAGCGGGGGCGACCCCAGGGCAGAGTGCCACAGAGAGAAGTCCGCCTGCCACGGCAGGTAAGGGTGAAAGGGTGAGGTAAGAGCTCACCGGGTCCGACGGCGACGCCGGATGCCAGGTAAACCCCGTCAGGAGCAAGGCCAAATAGGGAGGCGCTAAGGGCTGCCCGCCCATGCCTCCGGGTTGGCTGCTTGAGGCTGCCGGTAACGGCAGACCCAGATGAATGACCATCGCCCGGCAAGGGGTAACCCGACCCGGGAACAGAACCCGGCTTACGGACTGCTTCAGCCAATATTTTCACGAGAACGACCGATGAACGACCAAGAAGCTTGGAAACGAGGCGTGCGGCTCATGGGGGATATCCATGGCCAGCTTCCCCGCCATACGCGCGGGCAGCTCGGGGAGTTGCTCGCCGGCTACCGGCGGCACAAAGGGGAGATGCTTGCCCTGACCGCCGGCAGCTCAGCACTATGCCGCGATTGCGGCGGGCAATGCTGCCTGAACGGGAAGTACCGTTTCAGCGGACTGGATCTGCTGGCCTTGCTCGATCAACAGGCGCAGTTGCCGACGCCCGATTTTGGCCAAAAACCGCTCTGCCCCTATGGGGATGCCGGCGGGTGCCGCATGGAGCCGGCTTTCCGGCCGCTGGACTGCGTACTGTTCATCTGCGGGGCTCTTGAAGGGCTGCTGGACGAGACGGCGGCAAATGAGCTGGCACTCCTGGAGCAGGAGTTGCGCCGCAGCGTGCAACAGGCGGAAACCGTACTGGGAAGGCAGCTCGGCCGGCCGCTTCTGCTTTTAGGAGGCTAGCAACCTTGGCCGAACATCCCGGCGGCGACATGACGCGCCGAACCACTATGTGCAAGAATCACGAGGACACACCATGGCAACCACCCACGATATCGTCCTGATCCACGTTGACAACAAACCGGGCTTCTATGCCCGTATCGAAGATCTTGCCGCCGACGCAAAACCGGGGTGGTGGCAGGTGCGCCTGATGGTGTTCACCTTTCCGCTCCAGATTTTTACCTGGATACTGGACGAGTCCCAGCTCGACGGCGCATCCTTCACCATGGGCGGCACCCCCATCCGCATGGAGCAAATCGTTTCGCCGGTAGAGCAGGAGCGCATCAAGCGGGAACAGGATGAAAAGGAAGAGCAGAAGCGGTCCGGGCAGCATTCCGGCAAACCCAAGGTCATCTCACTGTCGGACCGCCGCAAGAAATAGCGGTTCCAACAGGCATGGAACAAAAAGCCTCCCCGGAATTTGGCAAGCCGGTCTGATAATGTGTTGAAAAAGGCAGAGCGTTAATAAATGCTCACACCGGCCTTATAATTTGACAATTCTATATGTTTTGTTTAGACTGTGTTTAGACAATATGTAAAAGGAGGTTGCCATGTCACACGTAGAAACTGTTCTGGATATTAGGCAGTGGGGTAATAATTTAGGTGTTCGTCTTCCACGAGCAGTTGCACACGCAGCTCATCTGCACCGCGATCAGCGCGTTTTAGTCTCTGTCGAAGGAGGCCGTGTAGTGATTACTCCTGTTATAGGAGTAACTCCAACATTAGACGAAATGATAGCTTCGTTTGATCCCGCTCGCCACGGTGGAGAAGTTATGATTACCAAACCTGTCGGAGTTGAGGAATGGTAAAAAATCAGGATACGGATAAATCAGAATGGATACCAGACAGGCAAGAAGTTATTTGGATTAACTGTAATCCTCAGGCTGGTAACGAAATGCGGGATATACATCCATTTTTAGTGCTATCGCCTCGCAAATTTAATAAGGCAACTTCGTTGGTAATAGGCTTACCTATGACTACTGCTGAATATAATGCAGACAACCTTTTTGCTGTTGCAGTAGGAAATGCCCAAGGAAAGAAATTAGAAAAAACAAGTTACGTGCTTTGTCAGCAACCAAAGTCTTTCGATTGGAAAATCCGTAAATGTTCGCCTCACCCGATTAAGCGGATTCCTAACGATTGTTTTGTCGAATGTTGCGCTCGACTAAATCAAATTATCCAGTTAACGCCGTAAAAGAACCCTTAGACTAAATCATCAAAGGGTTTTTTTATGGCAAAAATGATTTTCAACACCTTATCCAACCGGCTTGGGAATTTGGGGAGGTTTTTTTGTTGTAAAAACTGTGATTTTGCCCATGTGTTGGTGCAATTTTAGACTTGAATCTCTTCCGGCTTCAACCAGACCATTTGCCCGTCACGCCATACGACAACAGGATTACCAGCCAGTTTGTGTTTCTTGAGCGCTTCCCGAACACCGGTTGCCAATGCGTCGGTTATCTTTTCCTGGTCGGCAAGCGCTTCTTCAATTTTATCCCTGTACTGTGCTCCCACCGTATGCCTCCGTAATCTGTTCCCATAATATTCTATTATTAACGTGTATGCCAGCCTGTTTTTCTTCTTTGGCCAACAAGCGTGCAACAAAAAAACCTCTCCCGGAAACGGTGGAGGTTTTTTTATTGCAAAAACCTTCGCAACCTCAGGTTTTATCTTGACAAACCCCTTGACCGCCGCTATAAATTTCCCATATCGTGGAAAAAAGTGGGAGCTGGTGGAAAGATGGGCGACGAGATCGACATATTCGGGGGGGAAACCCCGAGCACCATCGACGGCAAGGGGAGGACCTGCATCCCGGCTAAATTCAGGGATGCGCTCGCCAGCCTGTCGGAGGATGCGCGCTTCATCATTACCAAAGCCGCACCCGTGGACCTGGGTGACGGCACCTTTGGCCGCGGCCTGTCCGTGTACCCCCTGGACACCTGGGCCGGGATAAAGAAAAAGATCCTTGCCAACGATGGGGGTTTCACCTCGGCGCAGTTGAACAGCATCAAACGCCAGATCGTCAACCCGGCGGAGGAGTGCAGCGCCGACAAGCTCGGGCGGGCGCTGATCCCCTCTGCACTGCGGCTGCACGCCGAATTGGAGCGGGACATCTGGTTCGTCGGCATGGGACAGCGCTTCGATATCTGGAGCAAGGGAACCTACAGCCGCATCAATGCGCAGGACGAGAAAAACTTCCCGCTGGATTCGGAAGCCCTCGCCGCAATAGGCGTTTAGATGGGCTCCTTCCATCACCTGTCCGTCATGCCGGACGAGGTCATGGCGCTCTTGCAACCCCGGCCGGGCGGCGTCTACCTGGACGGCACCCTGGGAGGCGGCGGGCACGCGGCGCTGATCGCTCAGCAGTGCGGCCCCGGCAACGGGGTGGTGATCGGGATCGATCAGGATAGGGAGGCGCTGGAGGCGGCCGGCCGCAGGCTGGCTGAGTTCGGCACCACGGTCCGCCTGGTCCACGGCAACTTCGCCGAACTCGACCGGCATCTCGACGAGTTGGCCATTACCGATCTGGACGGATTCATCCTTGACCTGGGGGTCTCCTCGCACCAACTGGACAGCGGGGGGCGCGGTTTCAGCTTTCAGCAGGATGCCCCGCTGGACATGCGCATGGACGCCGACAGCGCAGAAACCGCCGCAGACCTGGTAAACGGCCTGCCGGAACAGGAGTTGGAACGGATCATCCGCGACTATGGCGAGGAACGATGGGCCAGGAGGATCGCCGCATTCATCGTCAAGGCCCGTAGCGAACAGGCGATCCTTACCACGCTGCAATTGACGGACGTCATCAAGGGGGCCATTCCGCGGGCCAAATGGGAGGAACGCATCCATCCCGCCACCCGAACCTTCCAGGCCCTGCGGATCGCCGTAAACCACGAACTGGAGCGGCTGGAACAGGGGCTGCGCGCAGCCCTCGACCGCTTGAAGCCGGGCGGGCGAGGGGTGGTCATCTCGTTCCACTCCCTGGAGGACCGGATCGTCAAGCATATCTTCCGGGAGTACGCCACCGGCTGCATCTGCCCGCGCCAACTCCCGGTCTGCACCTGCGGCCAAAAACCACGGGTGAAGATCCTGACCAATCGGCCGGTCAC
>JBEKFJ010000116.1:0-9415 GCA_050013355.1 Oryzomonas sp. | reverse complement strand
CGCCTGCAGTGGGAGGGCCTCACCACGGTCATCCTGCCCATACGGGTAAAAACCTGAAGATAGTCTCGATATCCTAGCGAACCATCACACCTCCCTCGACGAGGCTTGGCCCATGCCCGCTAACGGCGACGACAACCGCCCTTCCCCCGAAACCCTCCTGAAGTTTTGCCATTCGGAGGAAGCCGGGGCTGAACAGGCAAAACAGGGAAAGCTGAAGATATTCCTCGGCTATGCCGCCGGGGTCGGCAAGACCTACGCCATGCTGGAAGCCGCCCGTAAGCGCACGAGCGAGGGACGCGACGTGGTGGTGGGGTATGTGGAATCCCACAGCCGCTCCGAGACCGATGCCCTGCTGGCAGGCATGGAAGTCATTCCCCGGAAGGAACTCATCTACCAGGGGGTGCGGCTCACCGAGATGGACCTGGACGCGGTGCTGGCCCGCAAGCCCCAGATCGCGCTGGTCGATGAACTGGCCCATAGCAACGCCCCGGGATCGCGTCACGAAAAACGCTGGCAGGACGTGGAGGAACTCCTGGCCGCCGGCATCGATGTCTTCACCACGGTCAACATCCAGCACTTTGAGAGCCTGAACGATGTCGTGGCCCAGATCACCGGCGTGACCGTACGCGAAACCCTGCCCGACCACCTGCTGGATACCGCCTTCGAGATCAGGCTGGTGGATATCCCCCCCGAAGACCTGCTGCAACGCCTCCACGAAGGTAAAATCTACCTTGCCGACCAGGCGGCCAAGGCCATTGAGAAGTTTTTCAGGCCTGGCAACCTGATGGCGTTGCGGGAGCTGTCGCTGCGCCGCACCGCCGCCCGTGTGGACGACCAGATGCGGGCCTATATGGAGACCCAGGCCATCACCGGCCCATGGGCCACCACGGAACGGCTCCTGGTCTGCATCAGCGGCAGCCCGTACAGCGAAAAGCTTATCCGCGCCACCTGCCGCCTGGCGGAAGAGTTGAAGGCCCAATGGTACACCGTCTACATTGAAACACCTGAAAGCAGTAAACATGTCCGGGAAAACCGGGAACATATCTGGCGCGACATGCGCCTGGCCGAAAGCCTGGGCGCCCAGGTAGCCTCCGTCACCGCTCCCACGGTTACCGAAGCAATCCTGGACTATGCCACGCGGCACAATGTCACCAAGATCGTGATGGGCAAACCGACCAGGCCGCGCTGGCGCGAACTGGTCACCCCCCCTGTCGTGGACCGGGTCATCCGCCACAGCGGCGCCATAGACGTGGTGGTGGTCAGCTTCGAATCGACTGAAAAGCCTGACCGGCGAGCGAGGCATGCGGCACAGGGCACGTTCGAGTTCCGCGGTTATGCGGCGAGTCTCATGCTCGTCGTCGCGGTTTCCGTGGTGTGCGAGTTTTTACGCCCCCTGCTGGACCCCACCAACATGGTCATGTTCTATCTCCTGGCGGTGGTTGTCGCAGGGGTGCAACTCAGCCGGAAACAGGCTGTCATCACCTCCTTTCTGGGGGTGCTGGCCTTCGACTTCTTTTTCGTCCCGCCACGCTTCACCTTTGCCGTGGCCGATCCCCAATACCTGATCACCTTCGTCGCCCTGTTCACCGTCGGGGTGGTCATCAGTACGCTGGTGGCCCATTCAAGGGAGCGGGCCGAGGCGATGCGCACCCGTGAGTTGCAAACCGCAAGCCTCTACTACCTGAGCCGCGACCTTGCCGCAGCCGTGGATATCGGCGACGTCATGAAGGCCCTGATCAGGAATGTGGAGGAGGCCCTGAACGCGCAATTGGCCCTGTTTTTACCGGAAGGGGAGCGGCTCGACGTCATGGCGGCCAGTAGCGGCCTGACCATCGACGCCAAGGAACAGGTCGTGGCCGACTGGGCCTTTCGAAACCGCCATCCGGCCGGGCGCGGGACCGATACGCTCGTATCCTCCGAACTCCTCTACCTCCCCTTGCAGACCATGGCCAGCGTTCTGGCGGTCATGGGTGTGCGCCTGGAGAACGACGTGGAGTATCGCTCCACGGAAAGCCGGCGACTGCTGGATGCTTTTGCCACCCAGGCCGCCATGGCCATGGAGCGGGTTCAGTTCTCGCGGCAGGCCGAGCAGGCCCAGATACTCCAGGCCAGGGAAAACCTGGAGCGCGCCCTGCTCAACTCCATCTCCCACGACCTGCGCACCCCCCTGTCATCCGTCACCGGCGTCCTCACCAGCCTCCGGGACGAGGGGACTCGCCTGAGCGACCAGGCGCGCCGGGAGCTTCTTGATACCGCCTGTGGCGAGGCCGAGCGCCTGAACCGCTTTGTCGGCAACCTGCTGGACATGACCCGCATCGAGGCCGGCGCGGTCAGGTTGAACCTCGAACCGTGCGACGTGCAGGATCTTGTGGGATGCGCCCTGGCGGTGCTGGAGCCACGCATCGGGAACAGGGAGGTGTCGTTCAGGATGCTCCCGGTCATGCCACTGGTGCCCATGGACTTGGTCCTGATGACCCAGGTCCTGGTCAACCTCCTGGATAACAGCCTGAAATACTCGCCGGACGCCACTCCGATCGAGATTGTCGCCAGTACCGACGCAAACCGGCTTGTCATCGAGGTTGCCGACCACGGCCCCGGCGTTCCTGAAAAGAATCTCCTGCGCGTCTTCGACAAGTTCTACCGCATTCCGGTCCCCGAGGGGGCCGGAGGGACCGGCCTGGGGCTTTCCATTTGCAAGGGGATCGTGGAGGCTCATGGCGGCACGATCAGGGCGGAGAACCGCCCGGACAGAGGGCTCAGGATCGTGATACACCTGCCGCTCGGTTCAACCAAAGGGACGGGTTGGTAATTTATTCAGGTTTATAAAACAAGGAGCGTGCCGTATGATGGAATTGATCTGGGACGAGCACTACAGCGTGGGCATAGAACCAATGGACAACCAGCATCAGGTGATCTTCGATCATATGTCGGCCGTCAGCGCCGCCCTGAAGAAGGGGGCACGCGGCCCGGAGATTCCGGGTATGCTCCAGAAATTCGATATCTACTGCAAAATGCACTTTTTCGAGGAAGAACGGCTCATGGATGAGATGCAGTATCCCGCCCTGGCCGGGCACCGGCGCCAGCATGATCTGTTCGTAAGCAACCTCGAAGGGTTCATGACCCAGGGACACCAGGGGCTTGATGATTTTTTAGCTATCCGGGACTGGTTTCTCAGTCATATCCTCCACGAGGACATCCCCTACGGGGCGTTCAGGAGACACCACCCCTTAGGAGGCTAGCCTCCTTACGGAAAGGGCACGCGACATGGCCGATGAAAAGGGCTCCCTCTTGCCCCGCATCCTGGTAATCGACGACGAACTGGCGATACGCCGTTTTCTGCATACTGTTCTGTCCAGCGAGGAGTTTTCGCTGCACGAGGCGGAAGGCGGCCACAGCGGGCTGGCGGCGGCAGCCGCATTGCGGCCGGATGTGATCCTGCTCGACCTGGGATTGCCGGACCTGGACGGGATCGAGGTCATCACGCGCATCCGCGAATGGTCCCAGGTCCCGATCATCGTGCTCTCGGTGCGGGAGCGGGAAGACGACAAGATCGCCGCCCTGGATGCCGGCGCCGATGACTATCTCACCAAGCCGTTCGGTGTCGGCGAGTTGCTGGCCCGCATCCGGGCCTCATTGCGCCGCACGCTCCAGCAGGCTTCGGAACCGGTCTTCACCAGCGGCGGGCTCACCCTCGACCTGAACCTCCGCCAGGTGGCCGTCAACGGTGCCGAGATCCAGTTGACTCCGACCGAGTACGACCTGCTCAGGCTTCTGGCCACCCACGCCGGCAAGGTGCTGACCCACAGCCAGATACTCAAGCAGATCTGGGGCATTGCCTACCAGGAACAGCCCCACGTACTGCGGGTGAACGTCAGCAACCTGCGCCGCAAGATCGAGGCGGACCCTTCACGCCCCCGCTACATTGTAACCGAACCGGGTGTGGGATACCGGCTCAAGATCCTTGAGTAACACCATGACCAACTGGCTTTTGTTGCTGGTCGCCCTGGCCATCATCCTGCTGGGGGCGACCGTTTTCACGAACGGGCTGGAGTGGTTCGGCAAGAAGATGAACCTGTCGGACGGCGCAGTGGGGAGCATCTTCGCCGCCGTCGGCACGGCGCTGCCCGAGACCCTGGTGCCGATCATCGCCATCCTGTTCGGCTCCAAGGCCGCCGGCCACGAGATCGGCGTGGGCGCCATCATCGGCGCCCCCTTCATGCTGGGCACCCTGGCCTTCTGCATCAGCGGGATTGCGGTCATGGTCAACCGCAGGAAGAGGGACGACTACCCGGTCATGCGGGTGGACACCATCGTCATGCGGCGCGATATGGAGTATTTCCTGGCCCTCTACGCCCTGGCCATCGCCGCCTCTTTCCTGGGGGGGCGGCCGGTGATCAAGACCTTCATCGCCCTGGTGCTCCTCCTGGCCTACAGCGGTTACGTGCTCACGACCCTGCGGGGGGGCGCCGGCAACCACGAGGTCGAGGAGGCAGACCTGGACCCGTGCTATTTTGCGCCCGGATCCCATAACCCCCATATGGCCATCATCGCCGCTCAGGTTGTCGGCTCGCTGTTCCTGATTGTGTGGGGTTCGTACATCTTTGTGGACAAAGTGCAGACCATCTCGGCCCGGATGGGGGTTTCTCCGTTCGTACTGGCCATGATCGTCGCCCCGATCGCAACCGAACTGCCGGAGAAGTTCAACAGCGTCATCTGGATCAACAAGGGCAAAGACACTCTGGCAATCGGCAACATCACCGGCGCCATGGTCTTTCAGGGGGCGGTCATCACGGCCATTGGCATCATGATGACCGAATGGAGGCTGGACGCCACGGCCCTGACAACCGTGGGCATCACCTTTGCCTCGGTGGGGCTGGCGTACTGCCAGATCCGCTGGAAACGCCACCTGACACCGGGGACGCTGTTGGTGGGGGGGGTGTTCTACCTGGCTTTTATCGCATTCATCGCGATGGGGAGGAACTAGTTCTACTTTGCAATCAAGTTGATTTTTATTGGCGGATGAGAGTTGAGGGATGAGAGACAAATCTTTCGGCCGCCTTTCTCATCTCTCATCTCTCATCTCTCATCGGCTCTGAGCCCCTGCCGGCTGTTGCGCCGCTCCAGTTCGGCGTCGATCAGGTTGAGCACCTCGAACTTGTTCAGCGACCAAAGCGGCGCCACCAGGTTGTCGCGGCCTCCGTCACCGGTCAGGCGATGGATCAGGATTGCAGGATCGAGCAGTTCCAGGAAATCGCATACCAGCCCGGCATAACCGTCCCGGTCCGGCAGCACCACCCCGCCTTGCCCGTATATCTCCGCCAGGCGGGTCCCCTTCATCACATGCAGCAGGTGCAGCTTGACGCCGTCTACGCCGAGGCGGTTCAACGCGCCCGCCATGGCCAGCATCTCCTCCCGCGATTCGCCGGGGAGCCCCAGGATGACGTGGGCGCAGACCCGAATCCTGCGTGCCCCGGCCCGTTGCAGGGCATCCACGAAACAGGCGTAGTCATGGCGGCGGTTGATGAATGCCAGGCTCTTGTCGTGGATGGATTGCAGACCCAACTCCAGCCAGAGATAGGTCTGCTCCCCCAGTTGGGCCAGGTAGTCGAGCACTGCGTCGGGCAGGCAGTCGGGGCGGGTGGCAACGATGATGCCGACCACGCCGGGAACCGAGAGCGCCTCGTCGAACAGCGCACGCAGGCGTTCGACGGGTGCATAGGTATTTGAATACGCCTGAAAGTAGGCGATGAAACACTCTGCCCGGTATTTGCGGCGCATGATCTCCTTGCCGTCCTCGACCTGGGCGGCCACGGACAGTTCGGGGCGGATACTGTAGGCCCCGGAACCCGATCCGCCGCAGAAGATGCATCCCTCCCTATCCAGCGTTCCATCCCGGTTGGGGCAGGTAAAGCCGGCATCTACGGAGATGCGCTGCACCTTGCAGCCGAAGACGCGCTTCAGTTCGTCGGAAAAGGTGTTGTAGCGTTTGGGTCGGGACACTAGTGTTTCTTCTCCGCCCGCTCCACCCAGCACTGCTCCACGGCGAGGTACCTGAGGAACTCCCCGGCGAAGAGGAATTTGGCCAGGGGGACCGGCACGCTGATGAACTCCTTGCCGCGCCCGACCGTGAGCGCATAGCCGCTCTTGCCGCCCCGCTCCCATTTTTCCACGGCAAGGGTCGTCACCGTCTCCGCCGCCTGATCGTTGCCCGAAAACTTGTGCGGAGCAAGCTTTTCCTTGCACGGAGCCGAGGAGGCGGCCACCTGGCCGATCATCAGCGCCAGGCTGAAGGCCTCGTCCGGTTCGCAGATGAAGCGGATCTGGGTCACCTCGTCCGGTTTCGTTTTCGGGGTCAACTTGAAGAAACGCAGTTGCACCCTGCCGGAGCGCTCCGTGACCTGCCCTCCCTCCTCGTGGGCCTTGAACGCCTCGCGGATCTCTACCCCGGTGGACTGGGAAAATATCTCGTAGCAACGGTATTGTTTCAGGTCATTGGTCTGTGGCATGGGCTTCTCCTCGCAGGTTTTGGCTGAGCCGAATTCGAGCTGATATTAATATTCCGTATGGCAGGCATCACAAATATTATCATTGCGGAGCCTGTGGAGCGAGCCTGCTCCTGAAGCCGCCGGTTCGTACGCTATAATCCCTTTCTGATGAGGGTTATGACATGTTGAACACGTTATTCGCCCTCGGGGAACAAGCGGCAGGGTAAATTTGTCCTGGACATCGGGTCTGTTCATGTTCATCAACATTTTATCCGAAGGCACAACAAGATAGTGCTTGGCAAGAAAGTCTCTATCATGCATGAGCGGATGACAGCGCCAGCAGAGAAAGCCAATATCCGCCTTGAACAAAACGCTATTTGCCTTGTCTTTTGTTGGGTCCGGACTCAATTCATGACACATCAGGCATACAAACGTGCCGTTTACCAGTAATCGTTTGCCGTCGTTATCCTGCATGAGGTGAGGGTTAATATGCGCATACTGTTTATCCGTATGGCAGTCAAAGCAAATCTTTCTGCTATCGGGATATGGTCCGCCATGCAACAGCTTTGGGGTTCCCTTATGTTGAAAGCCGCCATGGATATCGTGGCAGGTTAGACAGGTAACCTTGCCGTTGTAGAGTGGAAAAACAGCTTTAAGAGGTGCAGCGGGAACAAAATCCGTGGGATGATGGTTTACCTTATAATCATGACATTTGAGACAAAATTTCGAAGGATCCGTTTCAAGGGGAAAATGGGCCTGTTCGCCTTTCGGATTGGGAGACTCGTGGCAATCGGCACATGAGGTGTGCGGGTTGTCATACGTATTTGTCTCTTCAACCTCGTACCGCTGTGAAATGAGTCCGCTGAGGCTGCACGACGCTAAAACCGTTGTCGATAGCAACAGCCCCAAAATGAAACATGACTCCTTGCGAAAGCTCTTCATGGGGCGCCCCTCCCGGTCCCGACTTCAGGAATAGCGGTTGCGCCTCACCTTGCCGTACTGCAGCTCGCTGGCCGGCAGGGGCCTTTTGGCCTCGGCCGGATGGCCGATGCCGACGATGCACTCCACCGTGATCTGCTCCGGCAGGCCGAGGATCTCCCGGAGATATTCTTCCGCGGACCTGCCGGCATCGTGCCTGCGGCTCCGGATCTGGACCCAGCAACTCCCCAGCCCAAGGGACAGGGCCGCCATCTGCATGATGATGGCGGCGATGGAGCAGTCTTCGACCCAGACGTCCGACCTGGTGCTGTCGGCGCAGACCACGACGGCGAGCGGTGCGTTCTTCAGGAATTCCGAGCCCTGCTCCTTGGAGCGCGAAAGGCTTGAAAGCAGTTCCCGGTCATCGACCACCACGAATTCCCAGGAGTTGTTGCCGCGGGAAGAGGGGGACCGGAGCAGGGCCTCTACGAGCAGTTCCACGGTCTCCGGTGCAACCGCTTCCGGGGTAAAGGCGCGGATGCTGCGGCGTTTTCTCAACAGTTCCATCATTTCGCTCATAGCGTCTCCTTCAGGTTTGTTGGTGGGCATATCAGTGTTCTTGTTTATTTACCGGGTCCCCTTCAGAAGCGGCGAACGACGACGTTGCCCTGAAGAAGCCGGCGTTCAAGCTAGTTTCTCATCCAGAGTTTCTGGATAAAAACTAGCTAACGGCACGGCACGATATTGCAACTGTTCGACGTGGCGTCGAACACTACCCTGGCCTTCCCTTCCCGCAACTGCCGGAGGACCTGTTCGATCTTGTCGTCCAGGGTATAGCTGATTGCACCCGTCTCCTCCCACTCCCTGGTCACAAACTCGCTGATCAGGTTTCGCAGCGTGTCGGGATCGATCCGCTCCAGGGGGATCTCCACCCCCTCTTCCCGGTGATCGGTCTGCTCTGTCGGCGTCATACTCAGCTTCCTATCGTGTTGTTAAAATCCAGCTAAACCAATAGTTTCTCATCCGGGGTTTCCGAATGGACACTATTCTAAGATCTTTTCCGGCTCGGCCAGCAAAAGCCGGTTCTTGGGGGTGATGTCCCCCGGGATCTGCTGGGTGATCACCCGGTACCCCTGGGAGCGCAACCGGGCGACCCGGGCCACGTCCATTGCCAGCGGGCCGTCCAGCCACCCCTCCAGGCCGCCCAGATCGGCCCCGCCCAGGTCGTGGCAACAGGGCAATACCGCCACCCTGGCCCCGGCCTCCATTGCCCGGCCCAGTATCAGGTCCGTCAGCCCGCCGCAGGCGTGGGCCGAAACCACCAGATCGTCGTACAGCAGTTCCACCACCTCCAGGTCTGCCTCCACAAACCGGATGCGCCCTTGCAGGCGGGGCCAGGCCGCATTCATGGCAGCCGCCAGGGTTGCGGCGCTCTTGGGTATCCGGCGATCGACGGCCAGGGCCAGGGGAGAGGTGTCGTCAAGCAGCAGCAGGATCTGGGCCAGCAGCCCGTGACCGCAGGCGAGATCGACGATCCGCCCCCCTCTGAAGCGGCGGCGCACCCGACGGGCAACCTCCCACGCCTCGTACAGCTCCTTGCGCGGCAGGCAGCCGGCACCGCAGACCGCCCGGCCGATAGCGTCGAACAGGGTCTCCCCGTTGAATTGGGGGAGGAGTTTTTCCGTAAGCCGGTTGCGCGAGGAGCGGTCCATGGGGTCAGCGGTACACATCGTCGTGGCTGCCGATGTCCAGCAGGATAATCTCTGTCTCGCTGATCAGCAGGGTAAGGGTGATCCGATAGCCATAGGTGAGGCGCACGGCATGGCAGCCGGCGAGTTTGCCTCCCAGGGGATGCAGGGCAAGAGCCGGCTGGAACGGGTCGTTCTGCAGATCGGCCAGGACCTTGGCGAAGCGGGGCCGCAGGTCCGGATGCATTTTGAAGAACCTGCGGGCCTGGCGCAGAAATCTCTCCGGCGTGGTTATGGTGAACATTACGCCGGTTCTTCCGCGTC